>CAYNDW010000321.1:0-7133 GCA_964395375.1 uncultured Cytophagia bacterium | reverse complement strand
CCAAACTTCGCGTCCGGCCCGGGATAGGTGAAAACCCAATTGAATTGTTTGCCGGTCACGATCACCTGCACGTCGGTCGGCGGCGCTTCGCCTTTTACTTTGTTCCATGCTTTGGCGCCGGCGAAATCAATTCCGAGATCGATAAACAGCACGAGCGCGGTGGGCACAAGCACCCAGGCGAACTCCGACATTTTCTCGCCGCTCAAAAAAGCCGCGCGCCGGCCGTCTCTTTTGCGATGGCGAAACACGGCAAAGAGGATGATGGCCTCGCTCACAATGAAGCCCGCGCCGACGATGTAGAAGATCAGCCAGAACATCGCATCAAGCTCGCCGCCAAAAGTGGAAATGTTTTTCGGAAACCATGTTGCCATAGAGTGACCTCCTGCTGGAGAGAATGTTCGTGCGATAAGAGGCTTCGCACGCGCTCGGATTTTTCGGGGTAAAATGATTAATTGTTTGGCAAGCTTGATACCACCAGCCTCAGGGCCGCAGCGCTCTTGTTTTGATTATAGCTTGTGGGTGTTGGAATCAAACCCTGCACCTGAGTGCATTTGCAGAGCTGCGAAAATGCCTGCTTCTCCTTCGCAATTTTAAGAAGCTCGGTCGTAATAGCGTTTGCTTGAAGTAAACGAAAGCGCAGCGCGGGTCTAGGCGGGGAACGTGCCAACTTGAGCACGGAGGGGAACGATACTTTTTTGCGGCGCTAGAAAAAAACAAGTGTTAGCGAATATGCTAGTGGAAACTTCGCGGGGTCACGATTTTACAAAAACCTACAGCAGCGGCATTGGGGCGGGCGAGATAAAGAAGCGGCGGCGTCAACAAAACAATTCGCCGCCGGCGGCTTGGCGATATTTCAATGTCGAAGGCGCAATGCCAAAATCCGCATGCGGCTCGAGGCCGTGCAAACGCAAGATGATGGCAATGAGCGCGTAGTGATGCACGGTATGGCTCACGAGAAATTGCAGCTCGCGGCGCACGGTGGAATGGCTCCACGCGGCGGCGGCGTGCGCGGCGCTGCTGTCCTGCTTCACTTTGACCGAACGCTCTTCCTCCTGCTCCTGCAGTTCGCGCAACGCGGCAATGAGGGCTTGAATACGGTTTAAAGCATGACCGCGATCGCACTCCACGCGAACATCGCGGGCGCGCGCATCGTAATCAATTTTGCCTGACCGCCATCCCGCCAAAAAACTTTCGTAATGCTCCACGCAATGGCGCACATGCGAACCGATGCCGCTGCCAAACGCGAGCGGAATAATTTTACCATACACGTCATCACGCAGGCCGCGCAACAACTCCGCGGCTTGCTGCAAATAACCGATATTGTCTGCAATTAAATTTTCTCGGGCTGACATAGCTCTTCCATCTTAACCACGGGAATGAATTGTTTTGAGATCATGGCGCGCAGTTTTTCCGCCAACACTTTGCGGTCACTCTCCAACAACGTTTCTGCCCCAAAGGTGAGCGTGGCGTAGAAGCGTTTGAGCTTGAGCATATTGAAAAAATGGTCGGCAAACGTCATCTCGGCCCACCAACACACGGCAAGATGCGCCGGCTCTTCCTCCGGCGGCGTGCGATAACTGAGGCTCGCATAAGAGATCGGCTGTCGGCGCGCCACGGCCAATTCCAACAACGCGGGCTTGAGCGGAAGCACCTCCGCGCCGGCCCCGCTGGTGCCTTCAGCAAACAGCACGATGCCCTCGCCGCGGCCCAAGGCTTCATCTAACGCTTGATGCACGCGCAATATTTCCTTGCGCAGGCCGCGGTCGATATAAACCGTTTGCATGCCCGTGGTCAAATGTCCGAGGACCGGCCACGAACGCACGTCGTGGCGCGAGATAAAAACACATTCCGCCTGTGACGCGAGCAACACGATATCCATATAGCTCAAATGATTCGTCACTAAAAAAAAGGGCGCGCGTGGCGGCCGCCCTTGCACCGTAATTTTCATGCGCATCACCAGCGCCATCCATCGCGACCAATTGCGAAAGATGAACAAGCGCCACGCTCGGCCCCATTGCCACAAGAACCGTTCGCCCAGCTTGCCGGGCAGCCACATGAGATAGAACACAAGCGTGCCCAAACCGATTAAAGTAATTTTGGTGATTACGCGGAGTGTTTTCATTTAAAATAATAATTCGCGATTTTTTCGTCCATCGCCTCGGCGTCGAAGAGCGTGAAATAGTCGATCGTCTTGAACTCGCGATCGATCGCGGGCGGGCCGCAGATTTTCGCGCCGATGGTCAAATAGAGTTTCATGAGCCGCGGAATATTTACCGGGGCCGCTTCCGCCGCTA
This sequence comes from uncultured Cytophagia bacterium, assembly GCA_964395375.1. GTDB lineage: Bacteria > Zhuqueibacterota > Zhuqueibacteria > Zhuqueibacterales > Zhuqueibacteraceae > JABWAN01. The sequence continues at coordinate 4,839 of CAYNDW010000321.1, read as the reverse complement.
TGAAATTTTCGGGATAACAAACTTGCGCCGGCTGCGGCTGCACGCGCACTGTGGCATGCACGTGCTCGTTCGCCTGCAAAAAATCCATGACGCGTTTGCCTTCCTGCGGATCTTGGCTGGTGAGCGAACAACAGCCGAAGAGATAGCGCTTGTGGTTGAACGTCATGTAATGCGCCAAACCGCGCCAGAGCAGATACAGCACGCGCGCATTGCGATGTTTCTTGGCCACGCACGCGCGCCCTAGCTCGACGGATTGTTGCAGCATTTCGCGCGGCAAGGACGAAAGCTCGAAGACGCACGTGGAATAAAATTTTTCCACGCTGCCGGCCATCTCCCACGTTTGCATCCGATACGTGCCGATGATGTCGCGCGCGCTCGTATCCAACACCAACATGTGATGGCAATTGGCGTCGAAAGGATCTTCATCGCGTTTGGTTTGAAACGAAGCTTCCAAACCTTCGCCCAATTCCAAATTAAAAATATCAAAACGCAGCTTAAGGATCGCGTCGAGTTCGGCGCGGCTGCGCGCATAACGCAAGAGATATTTGCCCTCGGTGATTTCAGTCGCGGGAAGGTATTCGCTAAAACGAGGATATGGCTCCGTTTCCGGGTGACTCATGGCTTTGCTCCTTCCTCCGTGATCGCAACGCTAGATAGCCAAGGCTTGCGGCATTTTAAATTTTTAATCGCCCATTTGCAATTTAAAATTTGCATGGGGACTAGGGCCGCAAAAGGCGATACGTCGCGGGATCCGCACGAAGCGCGAGGAGATTATCATACTGCCAAACTTCGCCGGTGATTTCCACCGGCTGCGCGATCATCTTGAGCACGGCCTGATTCACCGCGCGACCGTCGTGCGCGACGAGCAGCAAGCACACGATCTCCTCGCGTGCGTTGCGCGTAATCAATAGCGGCGGCATGCCGCCGGCGATGCAGCGCACCGCGCAGGCTTGGTGTGTTTTCATTTCGCCGGGATTCATCACGCCGAGAAAGCATTTGCTGTCCACGATCTCGCCGGTGAGCGTGAACGTGCCCAACACAAGCGGCTGCGCCTCGAAAGCGTCTTGCGCCATCGGCGAGATTGAGTTGGGAACAAGCTCAAGCATTGTTTGGTCATCGCGGAAGATGAGCGAGCCTTGCAGCTTCACGCGTTGCCCGTTGTAGGTTGCGATTTCACTCGGCGCGCCGTGTTTGCCTTCCGCCACCAAATAGTAACGCGAGAAGGAGGGCAAACCTCCACTCTTGCCGGGGCGCGTGACGAGCAGCGTGGGATATGGCTCGGCGCTGAGCACGCCTTCGAACGTGCGCGGCTGCAAAAATTCAAACACGCTGAAAGCAAAACTGTTTTGGCCGATAACAAAAAGCAGCGCGGCGATTGCGCTAAGTCCAATCACGGCCGCGATGAACTTACGCAAATGCACGGCGACGTTGCCGGGCGCGTGCGGCATGTAGCCGATGTAAAACTCGTCGAGGTTTCTTTGCTGGGCCATATGATGATCGTTTGGTTTGACACGAGCAACCGCGTTCAGCCACGGCTTGGCCGTGGCTTGCCTTACTACTCGGAGCACAAAATAGGTTACACTTCCGACCTATAGTGTTGTCATTCAGAAGGAATCTTTTTAAGCACTCGGCAGTATCTCCAGCGAGTAAAAAGATTCCTCCTGAATGACAGGCGAGGAGGGAAAGTGTAACCTATATTCTGCTCGGAGAAATAACTCATGGAAAAATTTTCTTGTTCCCAAACTCTGTTTGGGAACATTCCTGCAAGAGAAACTCTGGTTCTCTTTTTCAAACAAACTTCTTCCCCACGTGAATGAAAGCTTGAAACAGAGTTTCAAACACAAGCGCGCTCCCAAACGGAGTTTGGGAATGACAGGTTGAGCGTGTGGCACTATTTGAGAATGTAATGGCTAAAGCTCATTCGGAAAAATTTTCAAACACTCCCATGCTCCGGCCCCGCCGGGGCAGAACGACTTATCGCCTCGGCTTCCATTTCCACCAAATACTCTTCACCCACAAGCTGCGCTTGCACGAGCGTATTCACCGGTCGAATTGCGGCGAAGCGCTCGCCGTGCGCGCGCGCCACGGCTTCCCAATCCGAAATATTTTTCACGAAGACCCGTGTGCGCACCACGTCTTCCAAACGCGCGCCGAGCGTTTGCAGCGCGCCGGAGATTTTGTCGATGATGCAATGCGTTTGCGCCGCGGCATCATCGCCGCCAATCGCGCGTGCGCCGTGCGTGGCCGTGGTGCCCGAAATCAGAATGCGCTCGCCCATGCGCAACGCGCGACAGAAGCCCGCAAGCTGCTCCCACTTCGTGCCGCTCAACACGCGCGTGCGTCCGTCCTCGCCCGTTTGGGTTTGATACGGCGCGGGCATATCCTCTACGTGATGGCTCAAATCACCGGAGGCCGTGAGAAACGGCGGCTTGCGATATTCGTCGCCGCAATCGCCGGGAATGGCTTGCAAACTCGCCGCGGCTTCATCGAGGCGCGCGCGGCTTGCGTCATTTAATGTAAATTGAAAAAGCCGCAGGTTATCCGCAATGTGCTCGCTCTGGCCGAGGCGCGCGCCGATGATGACGCCGCCAACGCCGGGTTGATCGAGAATATAACGGCACGCAACGTTTGCCATCGAAACGTTATGCGCTTGCGCCGCTTCATGCACGACGCGCAAAAGCTTTTGCAACGCATGCCATCCGCCGGCGGCTTCGACAAAGCGGCGATACTTCAACAACGACCAGGTCTGCAATTCATGCGCAGCCGGCTCGGCTTTATCTAGCCAACGCTCGGTGAGCAAGCCGCCGGCAACCGTGCCATAGCAGAGCAGCTTAACTCCGTGCGCAACACAAAACTCCGCCATGCGCTGCCGCGGCCTTTGATCGAGGAGCGAATAACAAACTTGATTCGAAACGATCTCGATGCCGCTGCTTACGGCGATGCGCAAATGCGCGGTGTCGAAGTTGGTCAAGCCGAGATGGCGGATCAAACCTTCGGCTTTAAGTTCTTGCAGCCAGAATAAGCAATCGAGCCAAGCAGGATCGGCATAATTCCACGCATGAAATTGCAGCAGGTCGATGCGCTCGGACTTCATGCGCGCAAGACTGCGTTGCACCGCGGCGCGCACCTCTGCACGTGTGCTCGCGCCGGGCTTGGGCACCCATTTCGTGAGGAATTGCGCGCGGTGCTCGCGCTCATAACGTTGTTTGAATATGCCGGCGCAATCTTCGGCAGAGCCGTAATGATCGGCCATGTCAAACGTGGTGAAGCCGGCCTCGACATAGCGCGCCATTGCGCGCGCCGCATTTTCGCGATCAAACGCGCGGCCCTCGCGTTCGAGATCGGCGATTTGCCAAAGGCCGTTGAGCACGCGCGAGATATTTAAGTTCGCGGCAAGCGCGCAGCGTTCGACTTCGTAGTTCATGAGGTCGTTTTCTTTTTAAAAAAAGACAAAACGGTTTTTGGCAAAACCATACTCATTCTAGTTGGTTTAAAACTCCCCTCAAATTGTCATTCTGGAAGAACCTTCCCTCGTACTGGGAAGAATGCCGAGCGCGAGGGAAGGTCCTTCCTTACAGGATGACAATTTGAGGGCAGTCGCAAAACAATTCGCTCAAGCCACGGCCTAGCCGGGGTTGAGCCATCATAGCTTCACTCCGGCGGCAGCGTGTTGAAAAGTTTTTCAACGTCCGCGCCGCTGCGGCGGAGGTTGCGCATTTCACGCAGATAAATCACGGTCGCAATCGCCATGACCAAAATCCAAACCGGCGTGGAATGAAAATACCACGCGCTCACGTTCGCAGAGAGGTCTTTCAAAATATGCACGACTAGAAAAACGCCGAGCAGAAGCAAACCTAAAAGCGCGACCGGAACTTGCCATCTTCGCGAAGGCAATACCGTGACCGCGCGTGCGAGCGTGGGATTGCGGCGCGGCAACATGAGCACGGATAAACACATGAGCAGAAAATTAACGAGCATCGAAGTGACGAGAATATCCACGCCGAGAAAAAAATCTCCGGCGAAATGGCTGCCTAAAATTCCCACCGTGGCCATGAGGCCGCTGAGCACAAGCGCAAGTTGCGGCGTGTGAAATTTTTCATGCACGCGCGCTACGGCTTTCGGAAAGATGCCGTCTTCGGCCCACGCAAACATGAGGCGCGAAACCGCGAGCAGCATGGCGGGCAGATCATTCGTGAGCGCCACGGCTGCGCCCGCGACAATGGCCACGGCCCAACCCGTAGGCATCATGTAGCTCAACAATCCCGGCGCGGTGAGATCGCGCTGCTGCGCTTCTTCGGCGACGAATTGCCACGGCACGGCATGATACATCGCGATCGTGAAGGAGAGATAAAATGCACCGACCACGAGCACGGCAATGCCAATGGCGAGCGGCATGTTGCGGCTCGGATTGCGCGCTTCCCCGCCGGCCTGCGCGATGGAATCGAAGCCGATAAAACTAGAGAACAACAGCGCGGAGGCGGCGAGAAAAGTGTTGAGTTGGAAACTCACCTCGCCCACTTGCGGCAAAGCGCGACCTTCGCGCGCGAGCAGGGCTGCGGCAAAATCGTTGTGGTTAAAATAAAAGCCCGCGGCGATCACGATGCCGCCGAGCGCGAACATCATAAACATCAGCGGAATGAGCGTGCGCTCGTAGAGCTTCAAGCCCCGCAGATTGACCCAGACGAACGTCCACAAAAAAATAAGCGCAAGCGTGACGCGCACCGGGCCGCGTTCTAAAGTTGCTGCGAATGTTTGCCAACCGAGCGCGGCAACGATGTCGCGCAGGAACGGAATCAACACATAAGACACGACGCCGATCGCAATCGAAAGCCCGAACCA
>CAYNDW010000320.1:0-7137 GCA_964395375.1 uncultured Cytophagia bacterium | reverse complement strand
CGTATAATCTTGCGGCACCTTGGGCACGATGTTGATCACGCCGGAAAAGGCTTCGGGGCCATAGAGCGCCGTGTTACTGCCTTTGATGATTTCAAAGCGCTCGATGTCTTCGAGATCGATCAAGGAAAGATCGAAGACGTTGTCATAGGAGCTGTTCATTTTCACGCCGTTATAGAGCACGATGACTTCGTCGGCATTGCCGCCGCGAATCGCAACGGTTTTCTTGCCGCTCAGTTCTTCTTCCACCTGCACGCTTTGATCGGTTTTTAATAAGTCGCCGGCGTCGACATAGCCGCGAATTTCAAAATTTTTTGCGTCGAGTACAGCCGTGGGTTGCGGCAAGTCTTTGGCGATTTCCATGCGCACGACGTTTTGCGCCTCGACTTCCACGCTGGGCAAAATAATCACACGCGGCTGGAGGTAAATTGTTTTTAGCGCGCGCACGGAATCCAAAGAAATTTCGCGCACTTCGTAAGCAACATGGCGAAACATGAGCGGCGCGGACGAGCCCCCCTCGGGCAGGCGCAAGAAGAAGCGCCCGGCAAAATCGCTCGTGGTTCCGATCTTCGTGCCGCGCAAAAAGATATTGACGCCGCTGATTTCGCGGTGGGTATTGCGATCGCGCACGAGGCCGGAAACCGAGACTTCTTGTGATAGGAGGACAGTGGCGAGGCTCGACATTATAAGAATGAGCAGACGGCAAGAAGAGTTGGGATATGGCATCTCTCGCTCCAGTCCGGTCGAGCCGGAAATAATGAGAGGCTGGTGTGGTTGGAGAAATTTACGGAGTCTCTCTATTTCATCGGCCAAAACATTTTATAGATAAACTCCAACGCATTCTGGTTCAAAAAGATTATGGTGAAAAAAAGGATGACAAGCATAATGGTAAACTTGCGGTCGAATTGCAGCAGCTTATTTTCGACTTTCAATTCCAGCGACGTCATTCTTTCCGAGAGCTTGCCAATTAACTCATAGACTTCAGTTCTAAACGCCATTAGCTCTTCTTTTGTGGCGAGACGGCTGATTTCGTCTTTCGTGGCGAGGCGACTGATTGCTTCTTTCGTAGCAAGGAGGTTGATTTCTTCCTTCGTGGCAAAACGATTGATTTCTTCTTTTGTGGCGAGGCGTCGAAGTTCCTCTTTGGTGGCAACACGGCTAATTTCAACTTCTAACCGATGTATTTCCTCCTTGCTCGCCAATCGGCCAAAAAGTTCGTCACGCGTTACCGCCCATTTGTAATCGGAAAAATCGTTGATCACGACTTCAAAAGACTTCACCAGCTTTTTAGCGTCGGTCTTGCCGAATTTTTCTTCAAAGGTCTCGTAAATTTCCAAAGGCAACGTCACCGGCATATGGACTCTCCCTAAGCGTAATTGGAATTTCTTCGCGCATATCAAGCCGCAACAACGGTATGATAGCGAATTGCAAAATGTTTTTCAAGCGCAACGCCTAAAACACTTGAAACGCACCGCCTTCGCGCCGGAAAGGGATGTTTAAATAATCCGGCGCCGGCTCTTCAGCTTTCTTTCCCAAACTTTCGAGCAAGCCAGACGGCAAATCTTCCTGTTCGATAAAAAAAAACGGAATGACTTCAAAATCACCCGTGGGCAAAAACAATTCGCGGAAGTTCGTGCCGTTAAGCTGAAACACTTGCCGGCGGCTGAGCGGGTCATTGCCGATGATAATACGCTCGCGGGTGTCCGCTCCTTCATCCGGTATGTCGATAAAAATTTTTCCGGTTTGACGATGCCGGAAGAAAATGCCGCCGAGCAATCCGCCCACGGATTTCGGCACGATGATGGTGACGCTGTCGCCCGTGGCGCGAAACGTGGTTTGCATATCAATCGGGCCGTCATAAGATTGGGCCACGGAGGTGGGAACGACAATGGTGGTAATGGTAAGAATTTTAAACAGGCGAACGGGAGTTTGAAGATTGCCGTTCGCATCAAGTGCGCCCAAGCCATATTCGAACAAACCGTTGCGCACGGCAACTTCAACCGCAGTGAGATTATAATTGGCGATGTAAACGTACACTTGAAAAATGCCGTTCAGCGTCGCGCCGCCGGCGCCCACCAAGGTGTTGGGAATCTGCAGTTCAAACTTGCCGGCGCTATCCGTGCGCGCGCTCAAGTTCGCACCCGCCATCCAAACATAAATGCCCGCGCGTTCGTCGCGCGCATCATCAAGCTGCACCTGCCCGCGAATGACGCGCGCGGTCGGTTTGATTTCATTTTCAAACGGCGATTCCGTGCATCCTCCCCACCACGTTGCCAACAGCCCTAAGGCGAGAGCAAGCTCCAGCCGGCGCTTCGCTTTCATATTCAAATTCTCCTCGTGCAAACGGATGAGAGAAACATTGCCGCAAGACTTCGCAACGTTATCGCAAGTAGCGTTGCCAATTTTCGTCTTGCAGTTCCCCGCGCTTGGTGGAATGCACCATCTCATAATCGCCATAGCCTAGCCGTTCGACAAACAAGAATTGCACGCTGTTTTCTATGCTGTAGTAGTACCAAATTTCATGGGGTCTCGTATCGCCAGTGCTGGTGTTGCGTTCGATTTCATCAGGCTTGCCGTAGATCACATAGACCCGGCCGCGATTTGTTTGCCAGCCTTCTTTGCCCATAGCCGCGTATTTTTCGTTGGCAACCGCTACGCGTTGTAGATATTCCCCTCGCATAATTGGCGCCCAATCATTTTTACCCTTGGCTGCCGCAGTCCAAAAATTCAAGAGGAACTCGCGCTTGCCCGACTCCGAGGTAAGCGTTTCATACATTTTGATTTCGTCTTTGGTAGCGAGGTATTGCGCTTGGCGAAATTCGGCATCCATCGCAGCTAACGAAAGGCGCACCAGGCTACTTAAATCGGAAGTCACCGCGGCCATGGGGTTCCCGGATTTGATATGAGGGTTATATACGAAAACATCGCGGAAGGTATCAATCACGGGTTGATCGGCTTGGTTTAGCAATGCAATATGCAGGCGATATTTCGCGGAAGGCAGAGTCGTCACGTTTGTGGTGCCCACTTCCACGGCGTTCTTTATACCAAATTTTTTCTTCTTGCTCGCGGCTTTGACTTCCTTGCCATCGGTGGCCGAGATCACGGTTTTAACACTATAGATTTCTTCCGGGTTGAGATTATAAAATTCTAGATAATGAAAAATCACCGGCGCAGTCGCAGAACCGAACAAAAGTTGTGGATTGGGCACGACTTCTAAAGCGTTTTTGTAAAACAAGTCATCCTTTCGTGTAGAGGGCGTGATGTTCTTGCACAATTCCACGTCGCTCACTCCAACCGTCGCGGGATAGGCACTCAACTGCAAGCTTAAGTCAATGCTATCTCGCCGCGCCGAAGCCAGAGAATCCGAGGCCACAACGTCCAACGCATATTCGCCGAAAGGCAAAGTGAAACCGGCCTGGGCCGTCATGGGATAATCATACCAAGTTGCGGCAGTGTCAGCCTCGGCAAGGTGCAGGGTGATCGTGCGCTCGGCCACGATCTGGTTCGAGCTTTTATCTTTCAAACGCGTCCGCAGCTTTAACCCGCCACGAAACTTGCCGTTCGCAAATTGATAATTGAGCAAGCGCGGGTGAAAGCCGTAATAGACTTCCAAATAACCGGAGCCCTCGTCATTTCGAAAACGCGCATAATCGACATCAAAACTGAAACGTCGACCTGCGGCCGCAGGCACTTCTTGCGCAGCGACTTCACCAAACAGCAATCCCAAGCATATGAACACTACGGCATTTTTTTTCATATCGCACGCCTTTCGAAACTATACGAGAGTAAATTCGCCAGCACGCGAAACGCGCCGGCATGAATGTTCAACCATTGCGGCACGAGTGCTAGTGCGACATAGAGCAAACCGCCTGCGCCATGGGGCTGCGCTACAATCAAAGGTGCGCCACTTTCCGTTTGCAATAAAATCGTATGAGAGGCGGCGGTCGACTCGACTTGGTTATAGGCGCGCTGAAAAAGCCATTCTTCCCAATCTTCCGGGCCGAGTTTATTGGGTTGAATAAAAAAGCGCTCTCCGTTTCCGCGCACGGCAATGTTGGCGTCATATTGTTGCGTGGGCGTTAATCGTAGTCCGTCGCACATTGGGTTGGCCTGCCAAGCATGCGCCTCTTGCGAAAGCACGAGAACGCGGCCGCCATTTGTCATGAACGTGTCAACGGTATTCTTCAACTCCGATAAGTCCGTGCGCAGCGTTAACACCCGGCGATCTAGAATTAAGACACTCAGCTCATTAAGTTGTTGCATCCAATTTGTGCCGGGCTTGAGCTCTACGGGATCGAGACCAAGCCGTCGCAGCGCTTGCACCGTCGGGCTTTGGGCCAAGCCGGTGAGCACGCCGATTTTTAAGTCGCGAGCAATTGCAACCTCGAATTTGCGCGCGGCAAAGTTGGCGATTTCCGAATCGGCGATGGTGAGCGGGATCAGATAGCTGCCTGCGTCCGGCGCGCCCTGCCAAAAAATTTCCAACGTATCGAGATATGCCTTGCCCTTGCCCGGCAGGCGAACGAGTCTCGGCGTGGAGCTAGCCAATTCATTCGCGATCTTCAACGTGTCCAGCAAACCGTCGCGCGAAAAATTCGTGAGCTGCAGGGCAATCTTCTCACCCGGAGCAAGACGTACAATCGGCGTCATTACTTCCGCCACAAGGCGCGGGGCATATTGCATTTTAATTTCCGAGCGATGGACAAAACTATTTTCGCGCGTGCTCGCTTGATGAATGACGAACAGCAACACCGACTTATTTATACTCGGCGATTGTTGCGCGTGCATGGCCGGCGGAAAAGTGTAGGGCAAATTTTCCGGCGAGAGCAGGCGATATGGGGGATCCAAGCGCAGCGGCAGTTTGTTTTCAAAGTTTTCATCGACCACCCAGCCACGCTCCATAAAACCGAACAACACATGCGTTTGGCCGCCGTCGCTCAAACCCGTGACGTTGTCGATCTTCACGAATGTCACTTGCCGTTCCGTCATCGCAGTGTCGGAGACCGTGAATTTCACTTCGATCTCGAGCAGAGTGCAACGCAAATCTTCCAACTGTTTGTTCCAATGCAACAGCCTGCGGCGCTCGAACGATTGCAGAAACGCTGGCTGCGCTAAAAGAATGCTGACGGAATCACGCAGGCTTGCGATCTCCCACAATGCTTCTTTCTTTTTCTCTGCGCGCACGGTGTTGATGAGTCTTTGCACGCGACGCTCGAGGCTGCTTAATTTCTTCGTGGGCGCAAGCGGGAAGCCGTCGAGTTTTTCGTCGGCTGCAGCCGCGGCGGGTAAAAGCGCCGTATACGCGGGTTCGCGAAGCTGCATCCACGCTTGGCGTTGCTGGGCAATCGTCTTATACGCGCGGCCAGCTTCTTCCCCAAAAGTCCGATAGCTTTTCTTCCACAAGGGATGTATTTCAGCAATGGGCAAACGAAGGCCGGCGCCGGCGTCGCTCCAGATGCGTGCGACTTTCCATGGGCCGGTCGCAAGGCCGGAAACTTGCCCGGCGCCCGACGTGTCGACGCGTTGCGTTGCGCTCAAAAGATCGGCCAGCAAGCACTGCTGCGCCCAATTTTTCTCCGTGAGATTCATACTCGGTGGCCGCGCAACGAGAATGAGATCGGGGCGAAAGTGCGAGAGCACGCGCAGCAAGCGTGTTTGGAGCGAATCACTGCTCCAGCTTGCGCGCGCCGTGGCCGAGTCGTGCGCGGCGGCGATATCCGGCAGGTTCAGAAAATAAGTTTCACCGCCGAGGTGAGCGAGCGCTTGGTCGGTTTCTTGGCGCAAACTTGCGGCGAGATAAGGCGGCAACTCGCCGCGGACGTCGCTTTCGCCGGCTTCGCCGTTTGAGATATACGCGCTCATGATCTGCGCGCCGCGGCCGAGGCGAAAATAAGCCAAGCCGGCGAGGTCTTCATAGCCGGGGCGCTGCGCCAAAGCAAGGACTTTAAAATCGCTGCCGAGGTCGAGCGTGCGTTGCTGCAAAGCATATTTGCCGATCTCGGGGAAGTAAGTGCGCGGCGGCGCAGCGTGTTCGCAGGAGAAAACAACGAAAACCAAAAACGTGAGGGAACAAATTTTTGTCAGTGAAACTGCAGGAGAGATTTGACTCATCGCGATTCCAAATTTGATAGCCAAGGTTTGAGGTTGTTGTCACGTTTCAAAGCTAATTTCTAATGCCCTTCTTTGAAATGTCATCGTGGAAGGAACTTCCCTAGTGCTCCGGTTTCATCCCAGCGCGAGGGAAGATTCTTCCAGAATGCCAATTTGAGGAGGGTTATAAGCCAGCCTACAACGAGCGTTTCTGTAACGACAGTTTTTGCGGCCACAACACTTCACAACAGTCGCCGCAATTCATTCCAATCGTCGATCTCCAAAAACCGCGCGAGTATTTCATGAATGCGGGTGAGATCGTCAAGGCTGCGAATGGAGGCTTCGAGGTCTTTGGGCATAGGCCCAAGCTTGCGCGGAAAAAGCAGCAAAAGCAGGTCTTGCCCTTCCGACAGCTTGCCGATAAATTCACCTTCGGCTTTACCTTCGGCTTTACCTTCGGCCTTACCTTCGGCAAAGCTTTCCTTTTTCCACACGGTGCTGATGGTTTCGACCATTTCAACGACCTCGCTTTCTTTTTGCTTTTGTTTGTGTGCGCGATACAATTCCCACTGGTCTTGACCCAAATTAAAATAGTTGAAGATAAAATCAAGATATTTGGTTTGGCGCAAGCGCTTGGTGGAATCAACGAGTTGCAAGACCCCTTGAATACTGCCGTCCAAAACCTCCAGCCAATTGTCCGGGGCGAAGTTCATAAAAGGAAGCAGCAAGCGCGCAATGAGGTTTGGGCTATGCAGATACTTCTTGGCCTGCTTGTCTTTGAGCAACACGGCTTCATAGGTGAAGTAGTGATAACGTTTGCCCAGGAACACGCTCTTCGTCTCGCGCTTTAGAACTTTGTTCTTCGCCGAGGCATTGGGGAAATACACGATGGGAATGACGTCGCGCTCATACTGTTCTTCCAAATGGCTCGTATAGCGCGCCAATGGGTGAATCGAAAACGTGTGCGGATCGTGGTGATGCTCCAGCAAAAAGGTGAAAGCCACATCTTCATACTTCGCAAGCACGGGCACGTCCATGCGTGAGAAGGAG
>CAYNDW010000319.1:0-7163 GCA_964395375.1 uncultured Cytophagia bacterium | reverse complement strand
ATGTCGCAGTTCGCATGCACGCGTTTGCGCGGCGCGATGTTATAGCGCGGCGCTCTCACATTGAGCACACGCGCCAGGTCTTCGGCAACGACAACCTCGGTGCGGCCCATAAGCCAATCCAGCCACTGCGGTACCAGCTCCGCGATCGCAGGATGTTTGATGTTTCCGACGACGGCGAGTCGCATGCTTAACCTATCTCAGCTTCATCCAACAGTTCCAATTGAAACCCTTGCTCGGTTTTCACGAGGCGCTCGATTTTCGTTTCCACTTCTTGCAAGCGGCTCGAGCAGAAGCGATAAAGCTCGACGCCTTCTTCGAAAACTCTGATGGACTCTTCCAGGCTCACTTGGCCGGTTTCGAGTTGTTTGACGATGAGGTCGAGGCGCTGCATAGCTTCTTCGAAAGAGGGCTTGGGCGCGTTGTCTTCGGTTTCGGGTTGGCGTTTTTTCATGAGGTGATTTTTGGCTTAGAAGTGAAGAGAGGAAGTGCGCGAGGAGAGAGCATTATGTCGTTTACGCCTCGGCTTGCGCCATCGGCCAATTAAAAATGTCTTTCATCTTCACACAAAATCCGGGCAACAGTTCGGGACTGGTCAACTCTTCCCACTCCCAACGGCGCGCGGTGGGCGTGACGATCATGACGCCTTTTTGATACGGATCCACGAGCCACACTTCTTTGCTGCCATGCTCGAAATAAAGCTGCGCTTTCTCGAAGACCGCCGTCCACGCATCTTTGCTAGAAATAATCTCAATGGCAATGTCCGGAGCGCGCGTCGGATATCGGTCGAGGTTCTTGAGATTTTCATTCAAAATAACGGCGAGGTCCGGCATACGCCCTTCATAAGGATTTTCAGGCCAGAGGCGATGCAGCAATTCCGTGTGGAGTTGGCCGAAAGGATGCGCCTTGAAATAGATAACCAACTCGGAAATCAACAACGTCTGTGCGATAGAATGATTTTTATCCGGCATTTTTCTAACCATCCTCCCGTTGATGAGTTCAAACGGCTCTCCGCGAGACAACCTTTCAGCTTGGTCCAATGTCAAGCGCTTGGTTGCCTTAGGCGCAATCTTAGGAGCGCTAGCAGGAAACAGCGGCGGCTCTTCGACGAGGTCATAATTTTTTACGGCCAAGGACATGGCATTCTCACTCGGTTGATTTCACTTTTGCTTTTATGGTGCAACAATGATAGAAGTTATAAACTCAGCGCGCATTGTCAACAGCGTTTTTTTGCAGGCAAGGAGGCCTGCGCTACAAGAGCAACGTTTTTTAAATCGTCTTGCCCGTACTAGTTTTGCTTTTGCTCTTTTCATTTCGCAGCAACCACCTCCGCGTCAATCGTGCTCGTGGCGAGCTGCACGCGGATCAAATCTTCTTCGTGCACTTGACTCGCATGGCTCACGAGCATACCGTCGGCTTTGCGATAAACTAGCGCGAAGCCGCGCCGCAAAATGCTTTCATGGCTCAAGCCTTGAAGCCGCTGGGACAAACTTTCCAAAGCCAGTTTATTCTTTTCTCCGCGCCGCTGCATCGTAAAGGTGAGGCGGCGAAACAATTCATCCAATTCTTGCGTGCGTTGATGCACGACATTGAGCGGCTGGCGCAGGCCATGGCTGCTCGCCACGCGGCGCAGCCGTTCACGATAGAGTTGGGTTCGGCGCGAAAGATGCAAATACGCGCGGCGCAAATGCGCCAGCACCAGCTCGCGAATCGCACCCGCGTCCGGCGCGACCATTTCCGCGGCAACCGACGGCGTGGCGGCGCGCACGTCGGCAACAAAATCGCTGATGCTGAAATCAATCTCATGCCCGACGGCGGAAACTATCGGCAATTTGCTGTTGTAGATCGCGCGCGCGACAATTTCTTCGTTGAAGGGCCACAAATCTTCGAGCGAGCCGCCGCCTCTGCCGATAATCAAAAGCTCGACATTGCGATAGTCATTAAACTCTGCAATGGCGGTCGCAATCTCCGCGGCCGCGCCACTGCCTTGCACGCGCACCGGGCGCAAAACGATTTGCATACTCGGCCAGCGCCGCCGCAACACACTCACCAAATCGCGAATGGCCGCGCCCGTGGGCGAAGTCACGAGGCCGACGCGTTGTGGAAAACGCGGCAACGGCACTTTGCTTTCAGCGTCAAAAAGTCCTTCGCGCTGCAAACGCTGTTTGAGTTGTTCAAAAGTTTGTTGCAACGCGCCAATGCCCGCGGGCTGCATTTGCCAAACGTCGAGTTGATAACTGCCGCGCTTTTCATATACCGTGACCTGGCCTTGCACGAGCACTTGCATGCCGTCTTGCGGCGCGAATGTCAAACTGCGATTGCGCCCCGCCCACATGGTGCAGGGAATTTGCGCGCCCTCGTCTTTTAATGAAAAATAAAAATGGCCGGAAGAATGGCGCTTGAAGTTGGAAATCTCGCCCGTCATCCAAAACGGCGCCAGCGTTTCTTCGAGCAACGCTTTGATCTGCAGCGTAATCGCGGAGACGGTGAAAACTTCGCGCGCGTTTGTGCGATTTGGAAAATTGGTGAAGTCGTTCATGAGGTGGAGGATGAAATTGGGCGCGCGCGTAAGCTCGGGATCTTATCACTAATGTCGAAAACTTTTTTAGCCGCACCGGCTTTTTGTTGCGTGGGAAGATCGACAAGAAAGGTGGCGCCTTGCTTCGGCGCGGAATTGACTGCAATCTCGCCGCCGTGTTCGTTGACAATCTGGCGGCAAATCGCCAAGCCCAAGCCGGTGCCGTGCGCTTTGGTGGTGAAGAACGGTGTGAAAATCTTTTCGAGCACTTCGGGTTCAATGCCGCCGCCGGTGTCACGCACGGAAAGCCGGACGCGTTGCTCGTCCAGCCGTTCGGTGCGCACTTCCAATTCGCCGCCTTCGGGCATGGCTTGTATCGCATTCTGCATGAGATTCATGAGCAGTTGCTTGATCTGCACGGCATCGAGCCGCAGCGGCATGACGTTCGCGTCGAAATTTTTATGCATACGGACATGTTGATTCTGCGCTTCGTGGTGCAGCAGCGTGCAAACTTCCGTGGCGATTTGATTGAGATCGAGGTCTTGCCGAATCGAGGCCGGCAGCCGCGTAAACTCCAACACGTCCGCGAGAATTTTTTCCAAGCGGACAACTTCGTCGGAGATAATGTTCAGCGTGTTGCGCACCGCCTCGGGATTGTGCAGTTGGCGTTGCAAAGAACGCGTGAAACCGCCAATGGTGACGAGCGGATTGCGAATCTCATGCGCGACGTGCGCGGCCATGTTGCCAATCGTGGCGAGGCGTTCCGAGTGCAAAAGCCGTTTGTGCGTGAGCTGCAATTCTTGATAAGCATGCTCCAGCTTGCGCTTCTCCATTTCTAAACGATGATACGCGCCGGCCTTTTCAATCGCCTGCGCCGCTTGGCTGGCGAAAAGTTCGAGCAAGGAAATTTGCTCGCTTTCAATCGGCATGTTGCTATAGAGATTGTCGGCAATGATCAATCCCACCAAACGATCTTTGGCCACCAACGGCATCGCGACAAAGTCGCGCAGTTCAAGCGCGTTGAAGACGTTGCGGCAAGCGGATTGATCCGAACGCTCGGGCGTGCCGCGAAAGAAGCGGCGTTGCGTAATTTCTTGCAGGAAGATGGAGTCTTTGGCGGCCAGCGCAAAATATTGATGCCGCACTTTTTCATCGAACTTGGTGGGAGCCGCGGGCCGCGCTTTGCCGTATTTCTCCAAAAAATCTTCCAGCGTAATGTGCTCGCGCGCCAAATTTTCCCACGTGCGGTGCGCTTCTTCGGCATTGACCGGGCCGACGCCCATTTTGCCGATGAGATAACGGCGATTGCGGTCGAGCAAAAATATAATCGCGCGCGTAAAACCCAGCGCCGGGCCTGCGGTAATCGCGGTCAAAATGAGATGGAACAAATCATCCAAACCGAGCGCACGTTGCAGCGCAAGCCCAACCGTAGAGAGCATTTGCAATTGCGCATTCCGCTTTTCGATTTCAGTCACGTCTTCGACAAAACCGGCGACCCCTTCCACTTCCCCTTCGGGATTGGGCAGGGGCACGCAATGGATATTAAGAATGCGGCCGCGATCCTGCTCGCGCATGAAGCGGAGATTGCGCATTTGCCACGGCGTTTTTCCGGTCAAGACGCGCGCCACGGCGGTGTTGAGAAACGTCTCCTGCAAGCCGGGCGTTGCGGCAATACTCTTGTTGATCAAAACTTCTTCATTGTTATAGCCCAAAAGCTGCGCGAGCACTTTGTTGATGTGGCGAATGCGGCCTTGGGCGTCGGTGGAAAAAATGCCAAGCGGCGCCGAGCGCGTGAGCACTTCCAAGTGCTCGCGTGTGGCGCGCACTTCCGTGGCAAGTTGCTGGTTGCGCCGGCGAATATCATGAATGATGTTGACGTTTTCGATGACGTTCGTTAATTCGCGCAAGCCAAACGGCTTTTGCAAATAGGCGCTCACCCCGCGTTCGAGCATTTCGATTTTCAGATGCTCGCGCGCGTCGCGCGCGGTGAGCATGATCACCGGGGTGTCGCGCACCTCGACGTATTTTTCATTTTGCGTCATCTCCAAAAAAACGGCTTCGCCGTTCATGTGCGGCATCATGTAATCCAGCAGGATGACATCGGGCCGCACTTGCAGTAACATGTGCAAACCGGAAACGCCATCATATGCGGAAGAAATTTGATAGCCGGAATTTTTGAGGTGCGCGCGGGCGAGTTCGTGCATCACATGGTCGTCATCAATGACCAGAATTTTGTTGCCGCTGGGGAGAATCATGACAAACCCGAGGGGAAATGAGGGGAAAAGTGAAAGGCGTTTTGCCCTGTTGCACGGCAAAACGCCCGAAGCTTAACGAATCTTCTTTTTGTGACGATTTTTCCTCAAACGCTTCTTGCGTTTGTGCGTAGCCATCTTGTGGCGTTTGCGTTTTTTGCCGCTCGGCAATGCGTGTCACCTCCTCTCACGGGTGCTGCGGTTATGGAATTCGGATAGATTGAAATTTTCAGTCTTGCTTTAGCGCAATGAAATATTGGAAATTGTTTTCACCTTAATTGTTACGACATCCGCACGAGCCGCCGCAGCAATGGCCGCCGCTAGTTGCGGCGAAATCCGAGGAGCGCGTGCTGGTGCTGTTGCTCGCCGCGAAGACGGACAACAAGCGATTCACTTCCGGCGTGCCGCACTTGGGGCAGCGCGCGATTAGTGCTTGGCTGTCGCGCACGAGTTCTTCGAATCTTGTCTCGCAAGTTTTGCATTGGTATTCGTAAATCGGCATCGTGTCCTCACATGATCATTTGATAACGCAACACCGGCCAGGTTTGAATACGTTGCATGTAGCCTTCCAAATCGCCGAAGAGCATATCGAGCAACGTCACGCGTTTACGCTGCCGCGTTACCACGCGCGCTTTCCCGCTAATACCGCCCTGTTCCGTGGCCAAATCCACCGCATCTCGATAATTGCCTAACAGATCAATGAGTTTATAATTCAACGCCTGTTGTCCGGTGAAAACGCGGCCGTCGGCATATTTCAAAACTTCTTCCTTGCTCAAGTCGCGCGCTTCGGCAACAACGCCCACGAATTGTTCGAAGGCATCGTCTACATACGTTTGAAAGTAGCGGCGGTCTTCTTCCGTGAACGGCCGCCACGGCGTGCCGCTGTCTTTATATTTTCCGCTTTTGATGATTTCAAAGCGCACGCCGATTTTGTTGAGAAGCTCGGTCGTGTTCATCAATTCCGCAATCACGCCGATGCTGCCCGTCGTGGTGCCGGGATTGGCCATGATCGTATCCGCGCCGCACGCAACATAGTACCCTCCTGAGGCTGCGACCGAAGCCATCGAGGCAACCACGAACTTGCCGTGTTGATGGCGCACCCGTTTGACCGCGTCATAGATTTCTTGACTCGCGGCCACGCCGCCGCCGGGGCTGTCAATGCGGAGAATAATCGCCGCGATGTTATCATCCTCGCCGAAGCGCTCCAACTCTTTCACCACTTCTTCGGATTCGAGGATGACGCCTTTCACCTCCACCAAGCCCAAACGCTTGCCCGTGGACAGATCCAGACTATCTTCATTTCCGCCAAAGAAAAGCGCAGCGATAAAGAAGATAAAAATCGCCGCCGCGGCGATTAACAGCAAACCTAAAAACCAATCACGACCACGAGCCATCACTGTATCCTGTTTTTGTGCAGGCCGAGTATAGTCAAAAAAGGTTCAAAAGTCAACGTGCGCTAACGATTGATCACGACGATTTTGGTGGAAGCACCGAAGCTGCCGGCGATTAAGCGCAGCACATAAACGCCGCTTGGCACGAGTTGTCCGGTATCATCCTCACCGTCCCAAACAAATTCGTAGGAACCTGCCGGCAAACGGGTGCGCGACTTCTCTTTCCTCACCACGCGGCCCTCTTCACTAAAGATGATTGTTTCGACCGTTGTCGCTTGCTTGACACGATAAGGCACGCGCAAAATTGTGCCGTTGCGAGGTCGAAAGGGATTCGGAAACGGGGGCTCGAGCGCATCGTCCAAGTCAATCTGCTCGCCCAACGTAAGCTGCAATTCATAATCATTGGAGATTGCACCGCTAGGGGGCAGGCTGCCATGCACTACGACAAACACCACCGTGTCTTGTCGTGTTTGCCTGGGAAGCAAAACTGGCGCGAGCCCATAGCCGTTACGAACGAAATATTCATCATTCTGATTATAGGCAATCCCCGTGAGTCCGAAGCGACCGGGATCGCTAGCGATCTGCAAATTACCTTGCACCTCTTGCGCGGTGCGGATGAAACGATAATATTCCGCAGCCAACGGGCTTAGTGTGCCTGCGAATGAGACCTTCTCGGACAAAATTTGTGTAGTTTCGTATTGCACACTGGGATAGTCTGCGCCTTCGGCAAAATACTCAACCTCATCCGCGCGGTAATTGGTGAAGTAACACCACGTATAAAATTCCTGCAGCGCTTGGGCAAACGGTAGATTGTAAGGGCTATTCTGCAGCGTGGTCTTCATTGCCGAGAGCGCAGGCTCCTGCACAATCTGCTCCCACAGCGAACGGACGACGACAACGCTATTCAAGCGTTTCGTGAGATAATGCAGCCACAACGCCGAGCCATATTCATGCGCGCCATTTTTGGTGTTAAGCGGCAAAGAGGTATCTCGAAACCAGCGGCGC
>CAYNDW010000318.1:0-7170 GCA_964395375.1 uncultured Cytophagia bacterium | reverse complement strand
CCAACTTTAGTTGGCTTGCATCTCCTAGCCTGATGCTTCAGCATCAGGCGAAAGCCGGCGTGAGCACGGTGCAAAATTCAGGTTGCACAGCAAAGGTTTTTCTCCAACAGATAAAAGCGGCCAACGGTTTTGACTTTGTTAACCATTGGCGGCTTTTATCCGTTGGGATTTTTGTTTGGTTCCGGCTCGTCCGGCTTATGAAATACGATTTAGTTTTTAGAGCGCAGCGTTGCTTACCACACAAAAATTTGTTGGTTCAAGCGGCGCTTTGTTTTAGATTGAACCGCGTCGCAATGATATTCATGGTGGAACTTATCGAGGAGCACATGCGCATCACCAGGATGTTTGGCGCAAGCCTGTTGTTGTTGGGCTGCGCCGGTTCGAAGCCGCCGCAAATTGAATTGCATGAAGGAAAAATCGTCGTTGCTTCCCCGAAACTAGATCAAGCGCCGGAGCCGGTGGGCGGTATGGCGGCGTTGCAGGCGTTGGTCGAGTTGCCGGAGGAAGTGGTGAAGCAGAACAAATCCGCGACCGTGATCGTGGAGGCGAAGATCGATATCAACGGCAGAGTGGGAGGGACGAAGGTCGCGAAGAGTTCGGGGTATAAAAGCATTGACGCCGCGGCCATGCTCGCGGTCTCGCGTTCGCAATGGAAATGCGGACGGAAGAAAGGCGAGCCGGTCGCCGCGATTATACAAGTGCCGATTTATTTCAACCCGTAGCGTTGAATCTCACACGCGCGTCATGCAGCAGAAATCTTTTTCAGCGCCGGCATGGAGTTCCATTTGAATTTGTCGCAAGCGCTCAAAAAGATTCTTTCAGAATGACAAGCAGAGGGCGTTGCTTTAAGCCGGGGTGTTAGAGTTTGTATCTCAACTTCGGGCCGGTGAAGACGAAGCCCTCGCGCGCATAAAATTTCACCGTGCGTTGCCATTCCTCCTCCGGCGGCGCGGTGACGTCGAGGCGCAACCAACGTTTCGCGCGGCCATACTCCTTTGCCGCAGCGAGCAACATTTTCCCCACGCCGTGACCGCGATACTCCGGTGCGACGTACATTTCGTCGATCACGCCATAATTCCCACCCGCATAAATTGCGAACGTCTCAACCAATGTGAGGAGGCCAACGTACTCGCCGCGTTCGTTGACTGCGGCGAAGGCGTTGAACCTCTCCTCGTTCTCCGAAAGCTCGCGCAGCATTTTTTCTTGATCAATCCCTGTGAACTCCTCGCTCTCGCCTTCCAATTCGCGCAGCAGTTTTTGCACGAGCGCGAGGATCGTGTCTCTTTCAGTGAGGGTGAGTTTTTCAATGCGGAGGGCTGACATTGGGAGATTTTTGATTTGAACTTCAGCTCATTTAGGTTCGCTGCCACCTCGAAATGTCATTCTGGAAGAAACTTCCCTAGCGGTGGGAGCAAATCTCAAAACGGGTTTTGTTCCGAGCACGAGGGAAGGTTTTTTCCAGCATGACAATGACGAGTAGGCGATAAATAATCCAACCTCAGTCATTCAAAACGAAAACCGCACGCCGAGGCTCATACTGCGCGGGTTGAGAAACGTTTGCTCCGCTTGATTCGGCATGTCAATATAGGCTTTGTCAGCGAGCACTTGTTGCACGCGCGCGGTGTTTGCTTGTTGCCACGCGCCGTTTTCAAACTGCATATAGGTTGCGCTGTCGTGAACATAATAGAGCGCCGCGCTGTTGCCCGCGCCGGGCAATTGCCGTTGATTGCGCACGAGGCGAATCGGCACGAACGCCGCGCCGGCTTTGCGAAAGTCGCCGGGGCGATCATGGCCGGGAATGAAAAGATAAGGCGCCTCGCGCGCGTCGAGGTTGCCAAACGCTGCTTGCGGCAAGTGTAACGAGGCCATGTAAGCATTGTAATCGCCAAACGGATTTTCCGGCGTCGTGGCAAAGGGCCGCTCGAAATACATGAATTTCAAATTAAGCAAATTGCTCACGTCGAGAAAGAGCTGCACCGCGCCTGCACGCGTCTTGAACTGTTTGCTTACGCGCAAATCGAGGCGATAATAGTCGCGGGTGCGCACGTTGTTTTGCAGCACGTCCGGCGGCGTGTATTGAATGCCGAAGGTGCTTTGGTCTTCATCCACGATCGGCCCGCCCCATGTGAACACTTTGCCCGCGCGCCATTCGCCCAACCAAGCAACGCGCCAATCACCGAAAGGATGTTTGCCGAACACTTTCGGCCCGAAGCGCGTGGGCGCGAGCAATTCGATATTCACGTGCGCATAAGGTTGCGCCGCGGCTTTGCTTTGCGCATGATCTTGCGTGAGGCGTTCGTATTCCATGCGCTCCAAGGGATCATAGATTACGGCGAGCGAACCGAAGTTGCCGGACTCGAGCGTCATGAATGTGAAGTTCGCAAAGCCGCGCAGCCAGTTGCCTTTCACTTTGCTCAAGGTCAATTCCACACCGCTCACGTCGTTATAGTTGAAGGGCAACGCGATGGTGTAATAGACGTCGTCGCGAATAAACGCGCGCAAGCTCGTTTGTTTATCGATGTCGCGCGCATAGCCCGCGGCGCTGAATAAAAAAGTATCAAACAAGTTTTGCTCAAAACCCAACTCATACGCCACCGTGCGCGGCATGGGAATGTCGGGATTGCCGATGCTGGTGAGCGCGCTGCGTTCGGCAATGAATTGCTTTTGTTGCAGCATATAAAGATGCTGCGCCTGCGGCATTTGCCGAAAATGACCATAGTTAAAATAGAGTTTTGATTTCGGCGTAACGGGAAATGACACGCCAAGGCGCGGACTGAACACGAACTGGCGCTTGGCCTTCGTCGTGTGCAATGAATCGCGGCGCGTTTGCGGATCGCTTTGGCCGAGCAGCGGATCGAATTCATTAAACCGCAGCCGCGCGCCGCCGGCGTGAAAGTAATCGAGGCGCACGCCGGGATTGATGATCATGCCATGCAAAACAATTTTACTCTGCACATAAGCCGCGGCTTGATTCGGCGTTGCGCGCCACGCTTCGTAAATGCGATACGGCGATTCGTAATCAACACGATCGCCGCACAACAACGTCCACACCGAACCAAGCGCGGAGACGCGCGTGGCGCAGGCGTCATTCACTTCGGTGGCGATGTTATAACTGCTGCGCAAATATTCCAAACCGGCTTTGAGTTGAATACGCGAAGTTATTTGCTGCGTGAGCTCGAGCTTGCTCGACCACAGCACGACGCGCGAGGTGTCGCGGTCAATGAGCGTGCTCGCCGCACCCGGTCGTAAAAAATATTCAGAGGCCATGCGATGCAGCTTTATTTCAAAAAGAGTCTTCGCCTTGAACGTGTGCAAGAAATTCGCGGCGAGTAGTTGGTGTTCGATGTCCGCGAGGCCGATGTTGTTGTGTTTGAACAATCCCTCTTTTTTGAAGTAGTCATTATCAAAGCCCCATGGATATGAAGGCACGCCGGCGGGCATGATCGTGCTGATCGAATCCGCGAGGCCTGCCGCTTTACTATACAAACCCATGAGCGTGAGCTTCGAGCCGTGTTTGAACTCGCTCACGAGTTTGAGCTGCGCGGTGCGATCGCTGCGCGCGCTGCGGTCATACGCGGCGAGATACGGCTCGGATTTTTGACGCAGTGAAAAAAGAAAGCGCGGCGTATGAAGAGCAGCGCGCTGCGCCGGAATGAGCGGCCCGCCGAAAGTCATATCGAAATCATAACTCATTTCATCGCGCGGTGCGAGGGTTCCATTGGCAAAACGCAAAGGTTGCGCGGGCCGATAACGTAGAAAAAAATCCGCGGCGTAGCGCTCGGTCGAAGGATTCTTCGTGACGAGTTGCACGAGGCCGGAGCGCACGTTGCCGTATTCCGCGTCGAAGCCGCTGGTCTGCACTTGCATCTGTTCGAGCGCGGTGTAGCTCAATCCCAACACCGGCGCGTGCGTGCGGCCTTCGCGAAAATTGATGCCATCGACCACGACCGCGACCGTGTTGATATTGCCGCCGCGCATGGTCAAATCCGGCTCAACGCCGGCTTGCGTGCGCATCGCGTCTTCCAGCGTTGCAAGCGGAAGGCTGCGCAAGTTTTCCGCGTCGATATTGGCGAGCGTGGCAGAAGCTTCGGGTGTAATGATTTGCCGTTGCGCCACGACCGTGACTTCTTCGCCTTGCAACACTTCCTCTTTCAAATCAAAGTTGATCGTGGTGGTGAGATTAAGCCGCACTGTGACGTGTTCGGCTGTGGTGCGAACGTAACCGAGGAAGGAAGCGCGCAAATTATATGTGCCTGCGGGCGCATTGGAGATGAGATAAAAACCTTTCGCGTTGGTGATTGCGCCGAACTGCGTGCCGAGCAAAGTAATATTCGCGCCGGGCAGAGGCTTGCCGTCGAGCGCGGATTGCACGCGACCGGAGATGCTGCCGGTTTGCGCGAAGGCGGAGGCCGCGACCAAAAGAATGATACTCGCGGCGGCGCGGTTAATAAGCGTACCGCGACATTTAGGTCGCGGCGAAACTAGCCGCGCGACATAAATGTCGCAGTACAATCTCGCCCCTTGCGAGCATGTCAAAAAAGCCGCGTTGAGTAATCTCATCATCTCCGCCGTATTGCTCTTCGATTTGCAACGAAAGGATTAGAAATTTTTTAAACGGGTGCTCTTCCCCCAAATGTCATTCCGTAGGAATCCTTTTCAGCGCCAGAGTATATGGCCGGTGCTTAAAAAAGATTCCTGCGGAATGACAGCATATTGGAAGCGTCATCACATGAGCATATTGCTCTTATTTTCTATCCGCCACGGGCTTGAGCAACAAATCGTGAAAATCAAAACTAAAAGCCGTGGCCTCGGACACGGCTTTCATTTTGACTTCCGCAATGCTGCCGTCGGGATTGAGGTTGAACGTGACATACGCATCGGCGCGCAACTCGCGGTCGCGCCAGCGGACGATGAACGTGTCGTGTTGCCAAAACTCAAGATCGCCGACGAGCGAAGGCGTGTGCGCAAAACGCATGACGAGGTTGCCGTTCTCCAACATGAGCACAACATTGCCATACCACGCGTCGCGATACGTGCCGGCATATTTCGCGAGCGGCAACGCGGGTTTCAAATTCACCTCGCGCGCGCCCATCGCATTCTTTTCCGACGCGGCAAGAGCCTCTTCCCCGCGCGTCACGACTTTTTTAAATGCGCTCGCCCAATCCGTGTATGGCGCAGCGAGATAATAATCGAGCACTCGATACGCGATGGATTCAAACGCCGCGCCCGACTCTTGATTGGTGAGAATGGCGACGCCGAGTTTCAACTCCGGCACCATTGCGACTTTCGAAACATAGCCGGGCAAGCCGCCGGTGTGCGTGACGAGTTTTTTGCCGCGATAATCGCGCACGTCAAAGCCGAGCGCATAGCCGCGAAAGTTCGCGCGCAACGCGGCCAACTCCGGTGCCGGCTCGCCAATGGAAATCGGCGTGACCGGCGTCCACAGTTGTTTCGTGGTTGCGCGCGAGAAGAGCCGGCCGTTGGCAACGCGGCCGGAGTCGAGTTGCACGATCATCCACTTGGCCATGTCCTCCGCATTCGAATTGATACCGCCCGCCGGATTGGTGTTGTCGCTCGCAAACGGCGCAACCACGCGCACGATACCTTCAATCGGCGCATGCGGCGAGGCGACGTTCGCGCCTTTGCCGGCTTCGGCGTGGCGCACGTTGCTGCCGCGCATACCCACTTTGGCAAGAATGCGCGAGGCCACAAAATCTTCCCAACTCTGTCCACTCAACGTTTCGATCACTTCGCCCGCAACGGTGTAGAGCACGTTGTCATACGCATACGCGCTGCGAAAACTCGTGAGGAGCGGAATGTAACGCAAGCGCCGGGAAATCTCTTTGCGGTCATACGTCGAAGGCGGCCACCACAGCAAATCGCCCGCGCCGAGGCCAAGCCCGCTGCGATGCACGAGCAGATCGCGCACGGTAAGCTCGCGCGTGACATACGGATCGGAGAGTTGAAACCACGGCAGGTAATTGATCACGGGCGCGTCCCATTCGAGCTTGCCCTCTTCCACCAGCAGCGCGAGCGCCGTGGCGGTGAAAGCTTTCGTGTTCGAAGCAATGCCGAACAGCGTTTGCGCATCCACGGGCGTCGGCTCGCCGAGCTTGCGCACGCCATAGCCTTGCGCGACGATCACTTTGCCGTCTTTCACAATGGCGAGCGCAATGCCGGGCACTTCAAAAAGTTTGCGCACGTTTTCGACATAGGCATTCAAATCTTTCGGCGTAGCGCTTTGCGCATGGGCGAGAGGACTAAAGGAATTTGCGAAGGCGAGGACAACGAACAGCAACACAGCGGCGCGTGGTTTCATCGCGGTCTCCGGAGGTTATGAGATTGCTTCTGGGTTAATTTGGCAATGCTCTTTTTTTTAAAATGTCATCCTGTGAGGACCTTCCCTAGTGCTTGACTCTCTTCCCAGCGCGAGGGAAGGTTCTTACAGAATGACAAATCAAGGGAAGCTTTAAACCAACTAATAACGCGCCAAAGAATCAGCCCTCAAGCGTGCGCGCGAACAATTTCACTTCAGGCTCGTTCGCATTCATGCGCAGCAGTTGTTCAAACGTGAAGCCCAACTTTTCGAGCACTTTGATTGAGCGCTCATTTTCCGGCGAAGTGATCGCCACGACACGCCAGAGGCCAAAAGTGTTTTTTCCCAACGCGAGCGTGGCCTCGGCCGCTTCCAGCGCGTAGCCCTTTCCCCAATACTTCGGCAGAAAAGCAAAGCCGAGATCCACATCGGCGAGCGTTGGCCGTTTTAACAAGCCGCAAATGCCGATGGCCGTGCTGCTTTCTTTTAGTTCCGTCAAATAAAGTCCAAAACCGTGTTGCTCATAACTCGCACTTGGGCCGTTCAAAATATATTGCCGCGCATCTTCCAGCGTGCGCACGCCGCGGTCGCCGATGAAGCGCAGCCACGAGGGATCATTCATCAACGCGAAAATAAATTCCGCGTCCTCGCGCGTAAGTTGGCGGAGGAGGAGCCGGTCGGTTGCTAAAATCTTCATCTATACTTTTTCGTTCTTAAACTCTCTCTCGGCTATTCTCTCGTTCCCAAACTCTGTTTGGGAACGCAATTGCTATTTGAAACTTTGTTTCAAGAATACACTGCTCGAAGAGCGATACCGAGTTTGGTTAACTATAGGGTTGGTTTGTGAGTGTACT
>CAYNDW010000317.1:0-7179 GCA_964395375.1 uncultured Cytophagia bacterium | reverse complement strand
ATTCAAACCGGCGTGAATAATTTGGTCGATGTGGTGATCGATTCCGTGACGGATAAGCTCTATATCTATTTTTCCCGCCAAACCCAGCCGCGCTTCCGGCGCTATTCTTATGTCGCGGGCGCGTGGGTGAAAGACGCGGGCTTTCCGGTTACGCTCGGCGGTTTTCAAAACGCGGATAACAATAACCCGGTGAGCTTGGTTAAAGCCAAGAACGGTTATCTCTGGGCTTTTCGCATTGACAATAGCAAGCTACAAGCGCGTTACTCCACCAATGACGGCGCGACTTGGCAGCCGGCCATTACGATTAAAGACAGTTTGTATCAAACCTAAGGCAGGCCCGAGGCTGTGGTCTTCAGCCAAGGCGGTAACAACTTTGTCGGCGTGCTCTATGGTGAAATCGGCGCTGCGAATAGCCGGTTCGGTTTTCATTATCACGACGACAATGCCGTTCCCACGGCGTGGACGAATCAATCCAGTTCGCTCAGCTTTTTTGGCAGCGAGCGCGGCAATAACGAATTGAGCGCCACAGTTGACGATTCGAGCAACATCTATATGCTGGTGCGCACGTTCAGCGGCGGGCCCACGAATCCGCGCAACACGCTTTATAAGCGCGACACCGCAGGGCATTGGAACCGCTACATCGTCAACACCGTGACTTCCAACGTGCGCTGGAGTTCGCCCGCAGTCGCCATCGATCGCGAAAATCGCAAACTGCTTGTGCTGGGCACGAACACGGTGAGCGGCAAAGGGGAATACAAATCCTGCCATCTGGGTGAAGAACAGCTTTTGGCAAACGCGCCGTTGCAAGAGTTGTTCGCTTCGGGTGCGGATGTTTTTCAAAACCTGAGCGCCCCGGTTGGGCCATTGGGTGAAACCACGGGCTTCATGTTTACCGCGGGCGACACTTCGACCAATGACACCTGGTTCAGAACCATTCCGATTCCGGCAAACGTGCCGGTGGTGGTGCAGAGTGTGATTTTGAGCGAGAACAAAGTGAATGCGAACGCGCAATATACTTTCGCAATCAAGACGCTGGGCTGCGGCTCTTTGTCGAGCGGCCTCGGCACGCTCACCTTGCGCTTCCCGGATAACACGCTCGTTCCGGCTGTGATCGGCGCGGCGAATATTTTAGTTGACGGCACACCGGCCGCGCTTGTGACTTCCAATGCGATTGCGCGTGAGATTAAAATCACGACGCCGGTGGCGGTGGCCGAGGAGGATACGATTACCGTGACGGTGACGGCAGCGGCAGGTTTGTTGAACGCGAGCCTCACCGGCTCTTATAACATCGAGGCGTGGACGAGCTCGCAACCGCAAACTGCCACCTCGCCTGCTTTCGCTTTGAGCAACACCACGACGACCGTGAGCAATGTGAAAGTCAAAGTGCAGCCCACGGACGCGGACAGTCTCGCGCAATACACGATTGGTTTTCGCGTGGGCGCGTGCGGCCGCATGAAGTCCGGCATAAGCACGTTCCAAGTTTGCTTCGATCCCAAAGCGCGGGTGACTCAAGGCGCGCTCACTGGCGTGCTCGTGAACGGCATGAGCGCTTCCGCCACGGGCGATAGCACGAATGACAAAATCACGATCACTCTGCCGGCCGCACTTGCGATCAACAATAGCGATAGCGTCACGTTGTTTATGCCGCGCTCTGCGGTGCGCAATCCCAAGTATCCGATGACGGCGGATCTCGAAGTGGCAACGAGCGTCGAGACCGCGAAAATCGCGTCGAACAGTTTTTATCATCAACGCGGCCGAGGCGTTGCCGGCACTTCGAAGAAGTTTGATCGCGCGAATCAGAACAAGCTCTTTTATCACGGCGGCTTCTGGTGGATGACGGCGCAGGATAAGAATACGAACAAGTGGCATCTCTGGAAACGCACGGATACGACGTGGACGCAATCCACGGAAGTTTATTTCGACGGCAAAGTGCGGCCCGATTGTGTGCTCGACGGCGTCAACAATCGCGTGTACATCCTCTTGCCCGGCGGCACGATCGCGTATCTGACGCGCATGACCTTCGCTAGTGGCGTTTGGACGGTTGATAGCGGCTATCCCAAACAAGTCGTCACGGCGCAAGACGAGACCATGAATCTCGCGCGCGCGAAGAACAATCAACTTTGGGCTTTCTGGGTTTCGGACTCCACCATCTTTGGCGTACGTTCTTCCAACGACGGCGCCACGTGGACCTCGCCCATCACGGTCAAGAGCAATCTGACCACGGAGATCGGATTGACCGACGCCGTGACTTACGCTATCTCCGGTTCAAAGTACCTCGGCTTGGGCTACGCCGAAGATAATGAAACCGGTTCGGTGTTTGGATTCCTTTGGCACAAAGACGGCGACCCCGATGGCACATGGACCGCCGAGACGCTGCCGCAGTTTGCCGGCACGAATGCCGATGTTCATTTGAGCATGGGCACATATGGCGGTCAAATTTTTATGGCCGTCAAAACCGAGGGCGGCGGCGGCGTCAACACGACAAAAAACGGCCTGCTGCATCGCACCGCGACCGGCGTGTGGAGCGCATATACGATCGTTGCCAACAACGGCTGGACGCGCCCCGCGCTGGCGATTGATTCCTCGAACAGCAAGCTCTATGTCTTTGGCTCGCGTGAGGGCTTCTTGCAAACCGTCGAAATGAAGAAGGTCAACCTGACCACCGGCGGTTATAACAACCTCGTGAATACCAAGCTTGATACGTTGATGCAAAACGGCAACGACGACTTTTTGGATATATCGTCACCCGCGCATATTGTGAGCGCGGCGACGAATTTACTCCTCGCCGCCTCGAATGAAACGCGCAACGAAGTTTGGACGCAGTTCATTCCGCTCGGCGCGAGCGTGGCGAAACAAGAAGCCGCGCCTCTGCTCGAAGAAACCAGCGTCGCACAAGAAGAGAGCGGCGCGGAAATTGAAGTCGGCGCATATCCGAATCCGTTCAATCCGAGCACACAAATCGCGTTCAAACTGCAGGCGCCGGCGCAAGTGAAACTGCAAATCTTCAATCTCAACGGCCAGCTTATGCGGACGTTGGTGAATGGCGCCATGCCGAGCGGCGCGCATCATCGCACCTGGCGCGGCACGGATCAGCAGGGCAATCACGTCGCCAGCGGCACGTACTTGTATCGTCTGCAAGTCGACGCCAAAGTTAAAACCGGCCGGCTCTTTTTGTTGAAATAAACCACGCGGAACAAAAGCCCGAACCACGGATGAAACGAATCTCACGAATTTTTTTGATAGACAAAACCGTGTCAATCCGCGCAATCCGTGGTTATGTTTTCTTTTTAAGTTAAACTGCTAGGAGTGTACCATGCGTAGAAAATTCCTGTTTCCCATTCGCGACCTCCTAACGCTTTCCCTAGGATTTGCGTTAGCATTCATCACTATGGCCACAACGCCCGCGCACGCGCAAACCGGAGCGGTGCTCAACGCCAATACGTTAGCCAACAATCCGAAATCAAATCAGAACAGAAACTGGTTTCATGACGGCAAGTGGTGGACGATCGCGCCGGACGCGAGCAAGAACGCGGATTACATTTGGCGTTACGACGGCGGCGGCGTGTGGACGCGCACGAGCACCAAGCTCGAAAAAGGCAAGTTCAACCGCTATGACGTGTTCATGGATTCCAACCTCGGCGAACTGTCGATCATCCGTTCGCACACGACCTATGTAAAATTTTATCGCTATACCTACAGCGCCGGCGCGTGGAGTTTGGCGGTTGCAACCCCCTTGGCCAATTTCGGCAATCCCGACAACAACAATCCCTGCTCGCTCACCAAAGCGAAGAACGGCGAGTTCTGGATCTTTCGCGTGGATACCACATTGGAAGCCCGGCGCTCGGCGGATGGCGGCGTAACATGGCAGCCCAAATTCACGATCAAGTCCGGCTTGAACACGGTGAAGGGCACCACGGACGCGATTACCTTTACGAAGGCGGGCAATAACTTCATTGCCGTGGCTTACGGCGAGCTGAATGCCGCGGGCGTGGATTCAAAATTCGGTTTTTTATTTCATCGCGATACCGCGACTCCCACCACGTGGGTGGATGAGACCAGTTTCATTACTTATGCCGGCAGCGAAGAGGGGCACAATACTCTGAGTTTAACCGCAAACAAAAACGGCGACGTTTACCTGTTCACGCGCAACGCGCTGGGCGGGAATAGCGATCCTCGCAATACGCTGTATAAACGCACCGGGCTACAAAGCTGGGAGCGTCATCCCGTCAATTTAGTCGGGGACATTTTTAAGTGGAACTCGCCCACGGTTGTGGTCGATACTTCGAGCCAAATGATCATGGTGGCGGGTATCCGCGCCGATAGCGGCTTTGCGGAATATAAATGCGTTGCGCTGGGCAGTGAAGCGACATTGAGCACGGCCCCTCGCGGTTTGTTGCTGCAAAACGGCACGAACACTTTGGACGATTTAAATTTTCCACGCCACACGGTCAATGCCATTGATGGGCTGATGGTGACCGCAGCCAACGTCACACTGAATAAAGTTTGGTTCAATTTGTTTTTCAAAAATCCGACCGTGCCCATCCTCGTCGATACGGTCAAAGTCGTGCGGAAGCAGGTCAATGCCAAGGGCCGCTATACGATTCCCATTACCTTGACGGATGCCGTGGCCGGCGCGCTCGCGGGTGGGGCCGGCACAATTTCAATTCGCTTCTCTCCCACGACAATCATGCCCGCGAGCATTGCTCCCGGCTTGGTTAAATTAAACGGGGTCGCGGCCGCGGCGGTCACCACCACACCGCTCACCAAAGAAATGCTCATCACCACGGCCAATCCGATTGCGGGCAATGCCGCAGTCAATATCATAATCGACTCCCTCGCGAATGTGGTGAATAAACAAAAGCCCGGCTTGGATTCTCTGCAAGTGTGGACGAGCGCGCAATTGCTTCCGGTCTACTCGCCCGCCTTTATTTTGATCAAAGCCAAAACGAAAGTCGCGGCTGCGAGCGTTACGCCGGAACCAAAGCTTCCCGGCTCGCCCGCCTCGTATAGAGTTGGCTTTCGCTTGGGAGCTCAAGGTCGCATGAGCGCCGGGCAAGACACCTTTCGCCTAGCGTTCAACTTGCAAACCAAAGTCAAGAATGGCGCGCTCTCCGGCGTTTTGGTGAATAGTATCGCGGCAACCGCGACCTCGGACAGCATCAAGCGTAAGGTTCAAATTCAATTGCCGGCCAGCGTGGCATTGGCGAATAGCGATACGGTGACGTTGGATTTCCCCGCGCAGATTTTAACCAATCCTCTCCTCGCCGGCTTCTACTCGATGTTGGTCTCCACCAGCGTGGAAACGAGCCAAGTGGTTTCCAAACTCTACGAAATCGGCGGCGTGGATACGTGCGGCACGCCGATCCCCGGCACCACGGGCACCTTCGCGCGCGGCAATCAAAGCAAATCGTTTTATCACGGCGGCGCATGGTGGTTGCTCGGACAAGCGCAAGCCGACAATGATTGGTACCTCTGGAAATTTGACGGCCTCGGCTGGATACAAGGCATAAAAATTAGCGAATTCACCAAGGATCGCCCAGACGTTTGGCTCGACGGCGCGAACAACAAAGCCTTCGTGCTGTTGCCCGGAACCACGACGACGAAACTCTTGCTGTTAAATTATTCGGGCGGGGCCTGGAGCATTGCTTCGGGTTATCCGAAAACCGTCAATAGCGCTCAAAATGATGAAATGAATTTGGCGCGTGCCGTCAACGGCGATTTGTGGGTTGCTTGGACCGCGGATTCTAGCGTGTGGGTGCAACGTTCGGCCAATGAAGGCACGAGCTGGTTTCCCGCCGTTGCCATCAAAAAATTGCACGTCTTCGATGGCTTGACCGACCTTGTGCCGCTGAATATCGGCAGCGCCAGTATCGGACTTGGGTTTGCGGAAAACAGCAGTTCCGCCCTTGCGCGCTACGGTTTTCTTTATCACAAAAACGGAGATCCCGATAGCGTTTGGACCGATGAATCGGAAACCAAGCTCGCGCCGGTTCATCCCGGAGGAACCTCTTCGGATAATCATGTGCAATTGCTGACGCTCAGCAATCAAGTTTTCATGACCGTAAAAACGAAAGGTGGCAGCGGCGCGGGGACCACGAAGAACGCGCTCTTCCATCGCACTTCGGGCGCGGGCGGAACTTGGACGCGCTATGACATCATTCAAGGCAATGGCTGGACCAGGCCCGTGGCCGCATTAGACGTGACCAACGATGTTTTCTATGTCTTCGGCATTCGCGAAGGCACAACCAAAAACATAGAAATGAAACGGGTGAATTTCGGCGATTACGGCAGTTTGTTGTCGGCCCCGGTCGATACCGTGCTCTGCAATTTTCCGGATCATTACTTCGATATCACGATGCCGATGCACACGGTCACGAGCGCCACGAACCTCATGGTCGTCGCCGAGAATGAATCGAAGAATCAATTGTGGTTCAAGCTGCTTGACTTTGCACTGCTGCCCAAGACCGGTGCACCGGCGAAGGAAGAAATAGAAATCGCCGGCCACGGCGAGAAGCATGAATTGGCCGCAAGCGTGTATCCCAATCCGTTTAATCCGCGCACCGCGATCAAATTCAGCTTGCCGCAGCAAGCGGAAGTGAAGCTGCAAATCTTCAATCTCAACGGGCAGCTTGTGCGCACGCTCGTGAATGACCTCTTGCCCGCCGGCGCGCATCAACGGCGCTGGAACGCGCGCGATGAGCACGGCCGCCGTGTGGCTTCCGGCACGTATCTCTATCTCCTGCAAGTCGGCCCGAATGTTTTGACCGGCAACATGCAGTTGCTCAAGTAGTAGAAGCCTCCTTCAACGCAAAACGTTTTCTTAAATGCCGATCTCCGGTTTGGAGGTCGGCATTTTTTTTGAGCGTGACGTTCAAATTCGACAACCACACCGATAAACTGTCATTCAGCAGGAATCCTTTTACTCGCTTGGAAGAAAGTTATGCGCAAGAGTGTGTCGCCAGCGTTAAAAAAGATGCCTCCTGCATGACAGGTCTGAAGGACGTCGCGGGCGATAGGGAAGTTCCTTACAGATAAGCTTTTCCTGTTTAATTCCGGCTTGGCCGGGTTATGGAGACTCTTCGCCTGCGCGCAAGAAACGCACTTGCTTTTTTCACGCGCAGCAGTTATGATCATTGCCGGAATGCAAGAGCGGCAGCATTCGCACTGATCATCACCCAT
>CAYNDW010000316.1:2739-7192 GCA_964395375.1 uncultured Cytophagia bacterium | reverse complement strand
GCCGGGTCGAGATAGTCGCAGCGATTGAGATAAACCGTTCCGGCTTCAATGTGCGGCGCAAGCTCGAGCGCGGCTTTTTCATCGCGCGACCAAATGCTCGCGGTCAATCCGAAGCGGCTGTCGTTCATCAAGCGCACCGCTTCTTCATCGCCCGCCACCGGCAGGATGCCGATAATCGGCCCGAAGCTTTCTTCTTGCATCGCTTTCATGTCGTTGGTCACGTTCACTACAATCGTCGGCTCGAAATAATTGCCGCGACCGTTGTGCGTGGTTGCATTTCCTCCGAACAAAACCTTTGCGCCGTGTTGCACGGCCTCCCGCACTTGTTCTTCGAGCACGCCCACCTGCTTTTTCTGCGCGAGCGGGCCGAGATACGTTTCCTCCGCGAGCGGATCGCCGGTTTTGTAGGATTTCACTTCGGAGAGAAAAGCTGCAAGAAACTCCGGATAGATTTTTTGATCGACGTAAATTCGTTCGACCGCGCAGCAGCTCTGGCCGCAGTTGTAGAACGCCCCATCCGCGACATTGGGAACCGTCGTGGCGAGATCGGCGTCGGCGCGCACATATGCCGGGTCTTTGCCGCCAAGTTCGAGGCCCACGCGCTTCAAGCCCGCCGCGGCTTTTTTATAAACCTCATAACCGCCGGGCACGGAGCCGGTGAAAAATACCGCGTCAATAGCGGGCGAAGTGAGCAGCGCCTCCGCGCCCTCGCGATCGATCACGACCGCTTGCAGCACGCCTTCGGGCAGACCGGCGGCGCGATACGCCTCTTGCATGCGCAACGCGCATAGCGGCGTGAGCGAGGAATGCTTCAGCAACACGGCGTTGCCGGCGAGAATGGCGGGCGCGACAATGTTGATCGAAATAAGCAACGGATAATTCCACGCGGCAATGTCGAGCACCACGCCGCGCGGCTCGTGCGCGATCTTGCGCATGAAGCCGAGTTTATCGGGCAGCATTTCATCGGCGAGCGCGGCCGGCGCAATCTCCGCCATGTAGTTCGCGCGGTCAATCATGGTATTGACTTCGTTGCGCGCTTGCTTGATCGGCTTTCCCATCTGCAAAGTGATCTCGCGCGCGACCTCTTCTTGGCGTTTGCGCATTTCGGCCACGAAGCGCTGTGTGATCGCAATGCGTTCCGCCATGCTCGTCCAACGCCAAGCAAGTGCGGCGCGCCGCGCGTTCGCAATCATCGCGCGCACCTGTTCCGCGTCGGGCATGGCAAGCGTTTGCAACACTTCGTTCGTGGCGGGATTTTCCAAAGACAAAAGTTGAGCAGACATGATCAGTCTCGCTAGGTTGGGAGATTCCGGTACATGCAGCAAAGACAGGTTGGGCCGGGTAAAGGTTCAATCGACGAATCGCCGCACGCCAATGTATGCGGCGAACAATCCCAATAAAATTCCCAGCATGCCAAGCGCAGGATAAAAAAACAGCGGCAGGACGAGCAACTCCTGATACGGAAGCAGGACAAAACGAAAGGCGAGAGAGAAAAACAAAACCGCAATGCCGCCCCCGGTTAAACCATGCACGAAGCCTTGCAAGAGAAAGGGCACGGTGATGAAGGCCCGATTCGCGCCGACGAGTTGCATGGTTTCGAGCACGCGGCGTTTGGCAAAAACCACCAGGCGCACATGATTGATCACCACGAAAAATGCGCCGAGGCCAATGACGAGACCGACAAGCACATCCAGCGCAATCGCAAAGCCGACATACTTGTCCATGAGCTGCACCAAATCGCGGCGATACACGACTTCATCCACGCCGACCAGCGCTTGCAGTTGCTGGGCAATGCGCTGCGCCGAAGCGTTATTCTGATGCGACTTTTGCAGGGTGATATGAAACGAAGGCGGCAAAGGATTCGATTTGAGCAGGTCGAGGAACTCTTTGCCAAACTCGCGGCGAAAAACTTCGACGGCCTCTTCGCGCGAAACGTAACGGACCGCGGCGACGCCGGTCAACTTTTCCATCGCGCGCCGCAACTCTTTAAGCTCCGCGTCGCCCTTGCTCATATCGACAAAAACCTCTACTTCGATACGCGAACGCAACGACTCGACCAGCTTATTGAGATTGAGCGTGAGCAGTCCGAAAATGCCGAGCACGATCAGCGCGCCGGCCATGGTGAGTGAGGTGATCAATGCCGCCATCTTTGCGCGGCGCAGACCGTCCCATCCTTCTCTGAGGCAATACCACCAAATCAATTGACCGTCATTCCTCCTGCGAGGCGCACCACGCGATGGCGCGCTTTTTCCACGAGCGTATAATTGTGCGTGGCCATCACGACCGCGGTGCCGCGCGCATTGATTTTTTCGAGCAGGTCCATAATCTCCGCCGCGGTTGCGGGATCCAAATTGCCGGTGGGTTCATCGGCGAGCAACACATACGGCCCATTCACTAACGCCCGCGCAATGGCCACGCGCTGCTGCTCGCCGCCGGAAAGATCGTGCGGCATTTTGTAGCGCTTGTGGCTCAGGCCGACACTGGCGAGCACGCGCAGCACTTGCTTTTTGATCTCGCGCTGCTTCGCGCCGGTCACGATCATCGCGAACGCGACATTGTCATACACATTGCGGTCCTCGAGCAGTTTGAAATCTTGAAACACGATGCCCAGTTGCCGGCGCAAAAACGGAATTTGCTTTGGCGTGATGTTGCCGGAGTTGAATTTGCCGACGATCACCGTTCCCTCCGTGGGGCGTTCGGTCATGGCGACCAATTTCATCACCGTGCTTTTGCCCGCGCCGGTCGGCCCGACGAGAAACACGAACTCGCCTTTGCGCACGAGCAAGTTCACTTGCTGGAGGCCGTAACCGCCGGGATATTTGCTGGAGACGTTGGTGAATTTAATGAGGTTCATGGCCTTCTTATTATCC
Source organism: uncultured Cytophagia bacterium (assembly GCA_964395375.1). Taxonomy (GTDB): domain Bacteria; phylum Zhuqueibacterota; class Zhuqueibacteria; order Zhuqueibacterales; family Zhuqueibacteraceae; genus JABWAN01. The sequence goes on along the minus strand of CAYNDW010000316.1, from coordinate 4,322 downwards.
GTCACACTTGCCCAACTAGAATGTCATTCAGAAGGAATCTTTTTAAGTGCTGGAGACAAATCTAAATCAGAGTTCATCGCCAGTTCTAAAAAAGATTCCTTCTGAATGACTTTAACAAAAACCTTTAGTGCAAGATCAACATTGAGTTCATTTCCTCCGAAACACAAAATGCACCCGCTCCGCGCGCTCGCTGCCCGGGCGCTGCGACATGCCGCTGAGGCACGCGGCTTCTTCCCAAAGACCACTGGCGGCGAGTTTGCGGATTTCATTCAGCGAGTAAATGCGCTGCACGTGCTTCTCGCGCAGCGTCGGGCCGGGGTCGCGTTCGTCGACGATCAAAAATTCATTATACTGCAAATTGCCGATGGGGTGAAAATACGAGTGGCGATGATACGAAAAATTCCGGAAAGAATCATGCTCGACGTAGTTGCGAAAATTTTTCCAACAATTCCAGCGGGTGCAGACGTCGAAGATGAACAAGCCGCCCGGACGCACGACTTGCGCCATGCTTTCAAACACGCGCGTTAGTTCATGCGGATGGCGGCAATAGTTCATGCTGTCGTACAAACAAATCACGGCGTCCATCTGCACGCCGGTCGCGACATGCTGCATATCCGCGCACCACACCTGCGCGCGAAAGCCTTCCTGGCGCAAGCGCCGCGCGGCATAGTGCGCCATTGCCGGAGAAAGGTCGAGGCCAAAAGTTTCGAATCCCGAACGCGAAAGCTCCACCAAAACCTTGCCGGTGCCGCACGCCAGTTCCAACACCGTGGCTACTTTCGCATGCGGCGGGCGCGCATTACGCGTCACGAAAGGCTCTGGTTCCGGGAAAGTGGCGAGATCGAACTGCGCGATGATATAGTCCGCCCAGCGCCGGTAATTCACGTGGCCCATCAAGTGATCGTAAAATTCCGCGAGGCGGCTGTACGGCGTCGCTTCAACGTTCTTTTGTAAGGAGAGCCACGGCAAGCTTGAGCGCCTCAATCATGCTGGAGGGTTGTGCGAGATTTTTTCCCGCAATGTTATACGCGGTGCCGTGATCCGGAGAAATGCGAAGCACCGGCAAGCCCGCGGTGTAATTCACGGCGCGACCAAAACCGTACATTTTGAGCGGAATCAATCCTTGATCGTGATACATGGCGAGATACGCGTCAAACGGCGTTGCGTTATTCTCGTTGCGGCCTTGCGCAAACTGGCCGAACAACGCATCCGCGGAAAATGGGCCTTCGGCGTGAAGGCCTTCGCGCTGCGCGTGAGCAATCGCGGGCGCGATGATCGTCCGCTCTTCTTCGCCGAGCACGCCGTTCTCGCCCGCGTGCGGGTTCAAGCCCGTGACCGCGATGCGAGGCTGCGCAATGCCGAAACGGCTTTGCAATTCATGCTCAACGACGCGCAATTGCTCGACGATCTTCTTGCTCGTGATCGCTTCCGTCACTTTGCGCAGAGGCAGATGCGTCGTCACCAAGGCCACGCGAAAATCTCCGGCCATCAACATCATCGCAAAGTTTTTCGCCCCCAATCGCTCCGCGACAAATTCCGTCTGGCCGGGATGGATAAAGCCTACCTCGTAAAGCTGCGCCTTT
>CAYNDW010000316.1:0-2729 GCA_964395375.1 uncultured Cytophagia bacterium | reverse complement strand
AAAGCCCGCTTGTGCGAGCGCGTATTTCGAAACCGGCGCGGTGACGATGGCATCGACCAAACCTGCACTCGCCATATCACTTGCGGCAATCAACGCATCGCCGGCAATTTTGCCGGAACTGATTGTAGCCTTGCCGATTTCAACCGCATGCGCGATTTGCATGGTATCGATCATGGCAAGCTGCGCGTCGCCGGGCCACAACGATAAGACTTCGATCACCGGCGCGTGCAATTCGAGTTGAAGCCGCTCTTGCCAAAACTCCCACGCCGAGCGCGGGCCAAGCAACAATACGCGCACGTGTTGCGGCGGCTGCCACGCGCGCAAAGCTTTGAGCACGACTTCCGGCCCGACGCCGTTTACGTCGCCGATGGTGATGGCAATTGTTTGCTGAGATAGCATGAGATGTAGGGGATTGCTTTTTTTCGTGGCAGTTCAAATTTCGTGGGAGAAAGTTTTTGTTTAAGTCTTTCTCTTCTTCTTCTTCGCCGCGGGAAAAAGAACGTTGTTCAAAATCAAGCGATAGCCGGGCGAGTTTTTGTGCAAGGAAAGCTGCGTGGGCGGATCATAAACCATGTGCTGATAATCTTCGGGATCGTGTCCGCCGTAAAACGTAAACGTGCCGCGGCCGAGGTTGCTATGAATGTATTTCACTTCCTCCGTGCTGGGCACGTCGGCCATGATCGTCACCGATTTTTTGATGACCGAGCGTTTGAAGCCCGTGGTTTGTCACATGAAACCTTTCACCACCGACACGTGATTTTGCGTGAGCATGGTGGGCACGGGATCGTACTTCGCCGAGAATTCGAAGAGCGTGAAATAATCCGCGTCCGCGCTGCGCAAACGCGGGCTGTTGCTCGGCGGGTAATCGATATCCGAATGCTCATAGACCATTGGATTCATTTCGAGCACAAAATTCTCGAAGGCGATACTCTCGCTGAAATCAAGTTCGTTCTGCGCATTGGGCGAGGGCGGATCGTAATCGAAAATCGCGGCGCAGAGATCGGTATTCTTCGCGGCCAGCGCGAGATCAATCGTATCCGTGGCCGAGCACATCGCGAAAAGAAATCCGCCGCGTGCCGTATACTCTCTAATTGTGCGCGCCACCGCTTTCTTCAATTCCGAAACCTTCGTGAAGCCGAGTTGCTTCGCCATGGCTTCGGTCTTGATCACTTCTTCTTGATACCACGCGGTCGCATGAAAACTCGCATAGAAGCGTCCGTATTGTCCGGAAAAATCTTCGTGATGCAAATGCAGCCAATCATATTTTTGTAAATCGCCGCTTAGCACTTCTTCATCCCACAGCTTCTCATATGGAATCTCCGCGTATTCGAGCGCGAGCGTCACGGCATCGTCCCACACTTGCTTATTCGGCGGCGTGTAAATCGCAATGGCCGGCGCTTTCTCCAGCAACACGACTTCCATGTTCGCGGCTTCAATCTCGGCATAGACCTGCGCGGACTGGCTGCCGCTAATGGTTTCGAACGCGACACCGCGCACACGGCACTCGCGCTCGAGCTCGGGATGATATTCCAACATAAACGCGCCGCCGCGATAGTTGAGCAGCCACTCCACATTCACGCTGCGTTCGAGCGACCAAAACGCCACGCCGTAAGCTTTGAGATGATCGGTCTGCCGCAAATCCATCGGGATCAAAAGTTTTTGCGCGATAAGAGGAGAGACGGAAAGAAGAACGGCGGCGAAAATTTGAGGGAGCTTTTTCATGACAATTCATTTTAAGAAAGACAAACCACTGAACTGTCATCCTGGAAGGACCTTCCCTAACGCTTGGAATACATCTCATACGAGTTGAGTACCGAGCACTAGGGAAGGTTCTTCCAGAATGACAAATAGAAGGGAGGCTTTTACAAAGTTTTATTTCTCTCTGCAAGTTGGCGCGCGTGCCGCCGCGCTTCGTCGAGAAAAATGCTGTTGGGATAATCGTGCAACAATTGCTCGAACAATTTTTGCGCTTGCTGAAAGTCGCGCAACTGCTCGCTCGTCAACTCCGCCAAACGAAACAGCGCGCGGTCGCCCACGACACTTTCGAAATGCTTTTCCAAAATCGTGCGATACGTCGTTGCCGCTTCCGCGAATTTTCCTTCTTTCACATAAAGCGCGGCGAGATTGAATTGCGCCTGCGGCGCGAGCGTGGCTTGCGGGAAGCGTTGCACCAACTGCTGCAAGCTGTCAATTGCGGCGTTGCGCTTCTGTTGCACGGTTAAAAATTCTGCGCGCGAAAAAGAGAGTAATGCGCCGGCGCTGTCGCTGAAATTCGCTTCGAGCAGCAACGTCAATTCGAGCGCGTCGTTGACCATGCTCTCTGTTTCCTCGCCATTCTCCTCTTCCTCACGCGCGCGCGGCCGGCTCGTCACCGTTTCTAATAATTGTAGCGCGGGGCGAAAGCGGCCTTGAAAATATTCCAAACGCGCGAGCGAGAAGTTGATTTTGTCTTGAATCAATGCGCTCTTTGCCGCAAAGCGTTGCGCGGTTACATACCATTGCCCTGCGTTTTTCAAATCGCCTTTGGCGAGATAACAATCGCCCAAACGGAAAACGACGTCGCTCTTTTCTCGAACGGCATTGTCGGAATAGGCGTCGTAAATCCGTTTGTAGATTTCAATCGCGTTCGCCATATCTGCGAGGTCGTTGAAATAAATTTCGGCCTGCTCGCGCCACGCGCGCAAAGTCCACGGGTTACGATTGTTGTTGCCGGTCTTCTGGCCGCACTT
>CAYNDW010000315.1:0-7192 GCA_964395375.1 uncultured Cytophagia bacterium | reverse complement strand
ACGATCGAGATCTTTAAAGGGTCAAAAGCAGGCACGCTCGGTCTCCTAGTTCTCGGCAAAAGTTCTCCTCTAAAAAAGACAAAAAACATGCCCGCACTCGCAGCAAATAAAAAAGCCGCTGTGTCGGCACAAACGGCTGTAAAAAGGCGGAGGATTTTTTGAAAGAACGCGCGTAGCGCTAATCGCGTCAAAAGGATTTCTTAGTGTCGATAAAAACTTCGCGCACGATTCTTGGTTTTAGGAAAGCCGGAGGGCGCCGTAATGCAGACTGCTTGCCGGCTCAGAGGGGCGTTACGCCAAACGTAACCGAGGGATTACACTGCGCCGCATGCTATTCTTTATTCGGAATGCCTAACTCCGCCATCTTGCGATATAAAGTTGATAGGCTCATACCGAGCAATTGCGCGGCTTTACTCTTGTCATGCGCCGCGGTTTCCAACGCCTTCAAGATGGAATCGCGCTCGAACCTTTTCACCGAGCCTTTTAATCCATCGTCAATTGCTTCCAACGTAGAGGCTTTCGCGGCAAACGTTGGCGGAAAATGTTTCATCCGCAAAAGCTCGTCATCGCACAAAATCATGGCGCGCTCGATGACGTTTTCCAGTTCCCGCACATTACCTTTCCATTCATACGTCATGAAGGCGTCGAGCACGGCGCGCTCCACCCCGTGAATTTGTTTGTTGAGCTGCACGTTGTTCACGCCGAGGAAATGCTCCAGCAGCGCGGGAATGTCCTCCGTTCTTTCGCGGAGCGGCGGAATGTTAATACCGACCACGTTCAAACGATAATAGAGGTCTTCGCGAAAATTCCCTCTTTCAACTTCTTCGATGAGATTCTTATTGGTCGCCGCGATAATGCGCACGTCCACAATTTCCGAGGTGGTGCTGCCGACGGGTAAAATCTCCTTTTGCTCGATCGCGCGCAAGAGTTTCACTTGCAAATTCAGCGGAATATTCGCCATCTCGTCGAGGAACAGCGTGCCGTTTTCGGCCACTTTGAACAGGCCTTGCTTGTCGCGCATCGCGCCGGTGAAAGCGCCCTTCTTGTGCCCGAAAAGCTCGCTCTCAATGAGATTCTCCGGAATGGCGCCGCAATTGATCGGAATGAATTTCTGTTTGGCGCGCGGACTTTGGCGATGAATCGCGCGCGCCACCAACTCTTTTCCCGTTCCGCTTTCGCCCGTAATCAAAATCGTGGAGAGCAAGGGCGCGACGCGCTCGATCATCTCGCAGACTTTTTTAAACGCGGGACTGGTGCCGATCATATCTAACGCAAGAGACCCGCGGCCCAATTGCGCGCGGAGATATTTATTTTCCAGCGCGAGATTTTGCCGCTCGCTGGCGCGCTCCACCGTGCTGAGAATGACGGCCTTCTTAGGCGGCTTGGTGATGAAATCATATGCGCCTTCTTTCATCGCTTCCACCGCGGTTTCAATCGTGCCGTAGCCCGTCAGCAGAATCACTTCGATATCCGGAAATTTTTTCTTGATGCTCTTGAGGAGTTCGAGGCCGTCACCATTGGGCATTTTAAGATCGCTCAAAACGAGATCCGTCGGATGTTGCGCCAGCGTCTCCAAAGCTTCGCTGCCGGAGCCGGCGGTCGCGGTCTGATAGCCGGCGTTTTTCAACACTTTCTCCAGCGATTGCCGGAGGCTTTCTTCATCATCGACAATTAAAACGGATTTCGCTTTCATGCTTCTGGCCTCACGCAGTTTGATCCAGCGGAAGAAAAATGGAAAAAGCCGTGCCTTGCCCAAGTTTGCTCTGGCAAGCAATCCGGCCGCGATGCTCCCCGATGATTTGTTGCACCACCGCTAGCCCGAGTCCGGTGCCAAAATCTTTCGTCGTAAAAAAGGGGTCGAAAATTTTTTCAAGCTCCTCGGGCGCAATACCAACGCCTCCGTCTGCAATGTGCAGCACCGCTTCCCGCTCCGTTTGCTCCGTTGCAATTTTCAGCGTGCCGCCTTTCGGCATGGCTTCCACGGCGTTGCGCATCATATTTAATAGCGCCCGGCGAATTTGCACGGGGTCGAAACGCACCGGCCACAACCGCGCGGAGATGCGGCATTCCAAGACGATCTTTTTTTGCCGGGCCTGAGGTCGAAAAAATTCGACGGTCTCTTTAACCACGCGATTGAGATCATCGCGCACCGGTTGTGATTCCGGTAGCCGCGAAAACTGGAGATATTCTTCGGTCAACACCGTGACGCGGTCGATTTCAGCGATCATGGCTTTGAGCAGGGCTTGCGCCTCCGCGGTGTCGACGGCGGCGTAGTTGTGCAATTCATCCTGCAACAACTCCGCGTTCAAACTAATTGAAGACAGCGGATTTCTAATTTCGTGCGCCACCTTCGCGGCCATTTTGCCGATCGTGGCCAGGCGCTCGACTTGCAGAACTTGCTTTTCCAATCTCTTTTGCTCGCTGAGGTCGCGCACGAGGCCGGTAAATAACCGGCGCGCGCCCAGGCGCACTTCACTCACCGAGAGATGCATCGGAAAAGTATCGCCGTCCTTGCGCAACCCGAGGACTTCGCGGCCGATGCCGATAATTTTTTTAATGCCGGTGCTCAGATAATTCGCGATATAATCGTCGTGTGCCTCGTGATACGGCGTGGGCATCAGCATAGCGATGTTTTTCCCGATCACTTCCTTGGCGGCATAGTTAAAAATCCGCTCCGCGGCCGGATTCAAAGATTCAACCATCCCCGCCTCGTTAATCGTAATGATGCCATCAACCGCGGTTTCTAAAATTCCGCGCAGTCTCGCCTCGCTTTCGCGCAAAGCTTCTTCGGAGTTAGTGCTGGCCATACGGTTCGCTTCCGGGCTTAGAATAACAGCGCTATTTTTTTCGCCACGATAAGAACCGAAGCACTTAAGCGCAAGATCGGCGTGGCTAAAATAAAAATGTCATCCTGCAAGAATCCTATTGCTGAACATGGCAAAGTCTGAGATTCTCCTAGAATGACATCGAGGGGAAAACAAAACCAGCTTAACGTCTGCCGCCGCGTTGAAACCAGCGCTCGCTGCCGATCACGGAAGCGGAGAAGCGAAAGATGGTTTCTTCCGCAAGATTGCCGGCATCGCCGCGCTTGCCGTATTCCACGGCAAAATCCAACCGGCTATCGCCGCGATTGAACGGCAGCCCGAAGCCCGCGCTCAGCGTCCGCTCCGCAATGTTTTTTCCACCCACATCCGCATAGGGCAGGCGGTTTAACGTTGCGCCAAGACGATAATAAATGCGACCGATGTTGTTGCGCAAACGATCAAAACTCGGCGTGAATTGCAAACCGAGGCCGAGGTTATAACTGTCCACGCCCTCGGCGCCAAGCAACTCGGTGGAGTTAATTCCGCTCCATTGCTGCGTGCGATATTGCGTGGCGAACAACCACTTCGGCCCGGCTTGGTAGCTCGCGCCGAAACCATACCATAGCGGCAAACGCGCATCAAATGTTATCGGCGTCGGCTCGGTTACGGTGAAGCGATAATCCAACCGCGTTTCGGCGTTGAGGGTCACCGGCGCGCCCAAAGCGACGCCAAGCTGCCACCGTTTGATCGTAGTTTGCAAGCCGCCGTGAAAACCAATACCTTTGAAGTGCGTCGAGTTTTGATCTTCCGTATCGGTATAATTCGCGTCCGAAAAATTCACGGCCCAGGTGCGGCGCACCAAACCGAAATAAAAATCGCTTGCCACGCCAAAACGCACGCGTCCAACCGTTCCCGCGAACGCGAGATAAAAATTGTCCAAGCCGCCGGCTCCGAGCAGCGATTGCGTATGCGGCTTTGTGCCGCCCTCCTCGGTGTCGCTAAATTCGTAATCGACTTGGCTGTAAGGTTGAATTCCAAAAGCGACGGCGAAGCCGCGCTGTAACGGCAACAGAATGCCGAGGCCGCTGACGTTGCTGTCGTGAAATTTCGCTTTGGTGGCGCCGAGCGTGAGGTTCGCGCGATCATACAAAAACTCGCCCTGAATGTGCGTCGTGTTGATCGTGGCCATGGTCGCGGGGTTCAAGTAAAAGATCGATACGCTGTCGGTGATCGCAATGCTCACGCTGCCCATGGCCGTGGCTTTCACGCCGTCGCGAAAACGCAGCAGGCCATAGCCATAGCGCGAGTAATAAGAACCGGCATTGACGCTCGTGGCGAATAACAGCAAAGCAAGCAACGCGGGCGGCGCAGTTTTGAATTTTGAGAGAGGCATAGTCATAGTCAGGTGAAAGTTATTTAGGCGGCAAGGTGTAATCGATCAACAAACGCGGCGCAAGTTCGGGCCGGTTGCGGTCGGCAAAGAAAGCGACGCGGCTTAAATTGCGCGTCGGATTCGTGGATTGAATTAGCAGGCCGCGATTTTTATCTGGAAGCAACAACCAACTTTGCGTCAGCGTCGTGAGGTTGAGCGTCAACGTTTGATCCGTGGCCAAGACGGAGCTTAAGGTAATGGGCAGGAACCCGACGGTAAATTTCAAAGTGGCGTTTGAATCCGAAATCGCAAGCACGCTATCGACGGCGAAATTGAAGCCGTCGCGGCTATTGATCGAGAGCGTCGTGTCTATGGAAAGCCGCAACTCCGCGTGGTTGATGGTCGCATTGGAGGGAATGGTGTCGAGCGGCGCAAAGGCGAGATAAGTTTTAAACTGTTCTCCGTTGCCGATATAAAAACGATCTTCGGGCAAAGCCAGCGTGCGCGAAAAGATGGCAGCATCGGCGTTCGCGGCAAAGAAGAGTGTCGTATCGCGCCCAGTGCTTTGGGTCAACACGAGTTTGAGGCGCGGCACCTTGCTTGCGCCGTGGCGCGAATGATATTCCACCAACAGCTCCGGCGCGGGCGAATTGATTAATAGGCCAAAGTTCATCGTCGTGTCCGCGATCCACGATTGCACCAGCGTCGAGTCGAGATTAAACCACAACGTGTCTTTGTCGCTATTCTTGCGCAGCGAATCTAAGCCGACAGAGAGCCGGGTTCCAACCGTGGCCGGGTCGAATTGGCTATTGAACTTTGCAGCGGTCACGCTGTCTTCCTGCCAATTGCCGGTGACGCGATGCACCGAAGGCGAGAAATCATTGCCTGCGCCCGTGAACAAATGAATCGGCAGCGCGAGCTGCGCTTTTTTAACCGCGCCGGAAAAGCCGGCGAAACGAATTAAAAACTGGCTCTGCACGCCCTTGAGATTTCCAGCGACGAGATAAAAACCGCGGCCGGCGTTTTCAACTTTACCCAGGCTGGTATCGCTGCCTAGTGACGCAAGCTGCAAAGCGAGAATCCGGCCGTAGTCGCCGGGGCCAAGCAAATCTTTGCGCGCTTGAATGGGATCATTATTCGTGCAGGCGGAAAACAAAAGCACGAAGAGAAGAGAGAGAAGAAGCAGCTTGAGGTTTGTCATAAGAATGGATTTCGAAATTCACATGAGGTTTGTTGCAATGGCTTGTTCGTCCTCGTTTCTCGTTCCCGCGCTCCGCGCAGGAATGAAGTCTTGTGGTGCTTTGATCACACGCGGCGCGGGAACACCACATTGCCTTTCTTAATCACCGTATGCACGAGATTAACGCCAAAATGATACGGAATTTCATTCACGGATTCGGCTTCGAATAAAACCGCGTCGGCTTGCTTTCCAACTTCAAGCGAGCCGATTATGTTCCCCATGCGCAGCGCGTGCGCCGCGTGCAATGTGGCGGCGATCAACGCCTGTGCGGGCGTCATACGTAGCGCGAGGCACGCCAGCGTCATGATCATGGGCATGCTCTCGGTCATGCAGGTGCCGGGGTTAAAGTCCGTGGCCAGCGCAACGGGCAAGCCCGCGGCGATCATGCCTTGCGCATCGGCATAACGCTGCGCGCGGATAAAGAAATCCGCGCCGGGCAAGAGCACGGGCACGACGCCGGCTTTGTGCAATTCGTGATACAACGCCGGCGAAGTAAATTCCAAATGATCGGCGGAAGCGGCTTGTGTCGCAATCGCGACGCGGGCGCCGCCGCTATCGGTCAATTGATCCGCATGAATTTTGGGAAGCAATTCATGTTTGCGTCCCGCTTGCAAGATACGCAGCGACTCGGCTTCATGGAACACATGGCCTTCGCAAAAAACATCGATGAACTTTGCGAGGCGTTGCGCGGCCACGCGCGGAAGCATTTCTTCAATCACCACCTCCACATAACGCTCACGCCGCTCGCGATATTCATCCGGCACTTCATGCGCGCCAAGAAAAGTGGGCACCACTTCCACCGCATGCTCGACCGCGGCACGTTGCAAAATTTCCAACGAGCGCAGTTCATGTTCCAGGCTCAGGCCGTAGCCGCTTTTGGCTTCGATCGTCGTCGTGCCGTATGCGAGAAAAGTATCAAGCCGCTGCAGCACGCGTTGCAAGAGCGTTTCAGTTGGGGCAAGGCGAAGATCACGAACGCTATAACGAATGCCGCCGCCGCGCGCGGAAATTTCTTTATACGTCGCGCCTTGCGTGCGCTCAACAAACTCATGCGCGCGATGATTGAAGAACACCGGATGGGTGTGGCAATCCACAAAGCCCGGCGCCAGCAGACGACCGTTGGCGTCTAATTCATCGCAAGCCGGCGCTTGGTCTAAGACTTCATTTTCCGACCCGAGGTTTTGAATAAGACCGTGTTCGCAAAATAAAGCCGCGGGATAAATCTCACGTAGTTGCCAAGCGGGTTGATTGGTCCCGCTCGAAATCGGTGTCGCGAGGCGCGCGTTGCGAATGAGAAGAGCGCTCATGATGATGGCTCAATCGAACAAGCTACGTGTCATTCAGAAAGAATCCTTTTTAGCACTCGAGCTGAAGCCTGTTGGGTTTTGTGCCTGATGCGCAAAAAGATTCCTTCGGAATGAAATTTTAAGAGAGGCTGAACAGTTACGGTTTTTCTTTGTGCCCGTTGTGCCTTAGTGGTGCAAAGATTTTAAATCATCATCGGAATCTTCACGCCGCGCTCGCGTGCGACTACACGCGCGCTATCATAACCCGCATCCACATGTCGCGCGACGCCGATGCCGGGATCACATGTGAGCACACGCTCGATTCGGCGCGCGGCCTCGGGCGTGCCGTCGGCGACAATCACTTGGCCCGCATGAATCGAATAGCCAATGCCCACGCCGCCGCCGTGATGCACCGAAACCCATGAAGCACCCGAGGCGGTGTTGAGCAGCGCATTGAGAATCGGCCAATCGGCAATTGCGTCGGAGCCGT
>CAYNDW010000314.1:0-7205 GCA_964395375.1 uncultured Cytophagia bacterium | reverse complement strand
CAAACAGCAGCACCGACCGCTCATGACAGCCCGACGCCACGCGGCGCAGCGTGTTCGCTTCCGGCAGTGTTGCGCCCGAAACCGTATTGGCTAAGATTAAAACGAGCGGCACAAAAATGATGCTCGCAATCATGCTGAAGCTCGGCAATTCTTTTGTTTGCCGCGCTCCGGCTTCTTGCAAGTATTCCGGCACGTCAACCTGAATGCGCTTTGCAATGTATTTCGCGAAGACCACGCCGCCAAGGATGGACGCCGGAATGCCGGCGAGCAATCCAAAGCCGATCACCGCGCCGAGATCCGCTTTCAAGATTTCCGCGACGGCAATCGGGCCGGGCGTGGGCGGCACGAAACTATGCGTGACGGCAAGGCCCGCCAAGAGTGGAATGCCGTAATAGAGCAGCGAGCGTTTCGTTTTGCGGCTGAGGCCATAAACAATCGGCACGAGGATCACGAAGCCGACGTCGAAGAATATCGGGATGCCGACGATGAAGCCGGTGAGCGCAAGCGCCCATTGCGCTTTCTCCTCGCCAAACTTTGCGAGCAACGTTTGCGCGAGGCGCTCGACTCCGCCGGAAATTTCGAGGACGCGGCCGAGCATCGCGCCCAAGCCCACGACGATGGCAACGAAGCCGAGCGTGTCGGCCATGCCTTTTTTGATCGAGTTCAAAACGTTTTGCAAAGGCATGTTCATCGCAACGCCCACGAGCAAGCTGACGAGCAGCAACGCGACGAATGCTTGCAGCTTAAAACGCATGACGAGTAGAAGAAGAAGCGCAATACCAGCGAGGGTGACAAAGATGGGCAAGAGCGGCGGCATGATTTTTCTCGGGGCTAGAGGTGAGCAGTTAACTTCCGAGGAGGCTCAAGTAGCAAGGTTATCGCTCAACGCCTCCCAATTCTCCATGGTTACGGCTTGCATCAGCAAATCACCGATACGCTTGGGATCATTTAACGCGCGAACTTTTTTCTCCGTATCGGCGGGGATGGGGCCGAGCCTTTGGGTAAGGATCAACACCAGAGCCTCAATTTTACCTTCGAGCTTGCCTTCGATTTTTCCTTCATCATGGCCGAGTTCCTTGCCTTCATCGAAGCCTTCATCAAAACGGGTTTCCAGCGCGGCATACGCATCCCATGCGCGCTTTAGGCTGAGATGATGGCGTTGGCGATCGGCTTGCGATAGGTTTGCCAGCTCGGCCACGCCAAAGGCTTTCTCAAAAATCGCATCGTTTTTAAAGAGAGCCGGCATGCGCTCGAAGTCGCGGAGATATTTGAGAAAGAAAAGCCATTTATTCAAACGCCGGCTCAAGTCATATTCGGGTTTGGTCTCGTCGAATAGCGGCAATTCCACGGTCACAAACTTGAGCTTGTCATAATACAACTCATGCGGCGGCTCGTCGTTGCGAATGCTGTGGCGATTGATCGCAGAGCGGCTGCCATTCAAGGCATAATCCAACACCGCGATGCAATAAACCGCGTCCAAACGATAATTCCACGAAGTGGTCGCGCGCTTTTCGCCATAGGTCGCAACGCCTTCACGGATGCGTGCAAGCGCGGGCGTCTCCGCGGAATAATAAGTCGGCGCAAGCCGGCCTTTCTTTGCCTGTCCCGCGAGCGGAAAAGTCGCGTAATAGAGCATGCGGTCTTTGATATATGCGAGCCGGCTCTTTTGCATTTCGACGACGAAGTGGTTGCCGTCTTCGTCTTGGCAAAAAATGTCAATCACGTTGTGACGCTCCCGCTCGCTTTCGGCAAGCTGCGCCGGGTTGGAGAAATTAATTTCCAACAGCGGCGCTTCCAACTCGAGGGTCACGGAGATAAAATCCGCAATGATCTCTTTGTTGGCCACCTCACCAAAAAGTTTTTTGAAGCCGAAGTCCGTCGTCGGGTCGATATAGCGCGACATGGTTTTCTCCCGCATTAATTGCCTCAAAGCAAATCTGATTGCAACAAGAATATAAAACGGTTTCGAGTAATTGCAAGAGCGATCTAGAAGCTGTGCGCGCCAAATTCAAATCACGCAAACAACACTTCCGCGCCGCGGCCTTGTTGAATGAGCGGCACGAACGTCTCCAGCTCTTTTTGAATCGCGGGCGAGGTGAGATCAATCGTCTGCTTTCTTTCGGAGGACATGTAACCGGCCATCGCGAGCTTGACGATTTCGAGGCCGTAGCTCCACGGCAGCATCGCGTCGCGGCCTGCGCTAAACGCGCGCAACGCATCTTCGATTTCATCGGTGTAGCCGTAAAGATCGGGTTCGTTGTATTGCACCGCGAGCAAGCCGCGCGAGGCGGTGGATTTTTCCAGCGCGGTTTCGGCATCGGCGGTGGCTTCCGCCGCGGCATCGCCGATGAAAATTTGCAGCGAGGATTGCAGCGTATTCACTTCGAACGCATAGCCGGGCCCCATGCCGTCCATAAACAAACGCAAGCCTTGTTTTTCGAACATCCACGAGTCCGTGAATTGCGCTTTGACGATTTGGCCGCTCTCCGGATTTTTGTACGTGATCATGCCCGTGGCAAAATCTTCCGCGGGCGTTTTCGCATAATCAACGCCGAACTTTTTGAGCAGCCGTTCGCGCCAATGCGGCAAGCCCCATTTCAACAGCGAACAATCCGCCGAGATCGAAACCGGTTTGAGAAACGTGAGCGGCTTCTCGAGCGGCGTGAGCGCATACCAACCGACCGCGATGCTATGACAGCCCATATCGGAAAGCACGCCGCCGCCTTGCCGCGTGGGATCCCAAAACCACGGCTCATGCGGGCCGCCGTGTTCCTCCGCGGAGCGCGTGAGCATGAGCGGGCCCATCGAACGTTGCTGCGGTGCGAGCTGTTTGAGCTGCGCCTGAATGAGTTTCATGAAGATTTGGTTTTCAAAATACGCTGTGGGCAATTGCACCGACTGCGCGAGTTCGACTAAACGGCGCGCTTCTTTTACATTGCGCGCGAGCGGCTTTTCGCAGATCAAGCCTTTGAGCGCCGCGCCTTTTTGCACGGCCTCAACGATCTTCTCCACGGTTTCAATGCGCGTGAAGTTCGGCGCATAGATCGCGATCACGTCCACGTGCTTCGCCATCTCGCCCACGTCTTGAAAAACTTTGCACTCGCCGAGACCGCTGTCATTCGCCATTTGCGCAAAACTCCGCGCCGAAGCTTCCGTGCGCGAGAGCACGCCGCGGATTTCAATGCCGCGCACTTGCAGCATGGCCTTCGCATGAAACCGCGCAATAAAGCCCGCGCCGACAATGCCGAGCTTGAGGGGGTGAGGCATCTTCTCTCTCCTGGTTCAAAAAGTTGATGGCGCTGAGAACGCCCTGCTTGCTTTGCTGGTTTAAGCCAATTATATTGGGGCAATGAAAAGCAGAATCATAAAAACGCCGGGCAAGGTGCATCATGAAAACATATCATGAATGGCGAGAACAATTTCCTCATAAAGCGGAACTACTCGCAACGTGCGCCACCGCCGTTCGCAAGATTGTGCCGAAAGCCGAGGTTATTTTATACGGCTCCGTGGCGCGCGGCGAGGAAACCCCGGATTCCGATATCGATATATTGGTGCTGACGCCGCAAGAGGTCACCTACCAGTTGGAGCGCGAAATCAGCGACCGAATTTATGACATCGAACTGGAATGCGATGAAGTGGTCAGTCTCATCGTGCGCCAGCACGCGCGCTGGAATGCTGCGCCGCTGCGTTTCACTCCTTTATATCGCGCCATTGCGCAGGAAGGAGTCCGCGTATGAATGAAGAACAACGGAAAGTCGTTGAGCACCGCTTACAGCGCGCGCATGAAACGTTGGCCGCGGCGAAACTTATGCTGGACAACGATCAATGCCTCAGTGCCGTAAACCGGCTTTATTATTCTTGTTTCTATGCCGTTACTGCTTTGTTGGAAACGCGCGGTTTGGCTTCGTCAAAACATTCCGGCGTGCTTTCATTATTCAATCAAAATTTTGTCAAACCCGGCGCGATCACTACCGACAATGGAACGTTCTATAAACACCTATACCACAAACGCCATGAAGGCGACTATACGGATTTCGCCGAGTTCACCCAAGAACGCGTTCGTGCAATGTATGCTTCCGCAGCGACCTTCATCGCGGAAATATCCCGCCTCGTTGAGAGAGAACTTCAAGGCTAACGTTCACGCCAGAAGAACGTTCGTAAGGAATATCAAAAGTATCTTGAGGAAATACGCTTTTGAATAAATCTTTTGAGCGCAATCGCGCTCTTGAAGTTCTTCCTTGAATTACTCGTCACCTCCGCTTTATTACGCTGCTCTCCTCCAGTCACGCCCGCAGCACTTCCATTTTACACACAATAAAAATCCGATAACGCGACATGAATGTCGCGTTACTAGGCGTGTAAACTTTCCATCTGGCTTAAACCCGGAAACGCTTCCAGCATGCGCACGCGGCGCGGCCTTCGCCGCTTAGCGCACCACCACGATTTTGCGCGTCGCCGTAAACTCTCGCGTCGTGAGGCGCAGCCAATACAAACCGCTCCTCACCGGCTGTGAAGCAGCGTCATGGCCATTCCAATGAATAACATGCGAACCCGCGCGGGCGCTGCCTTCCAGCAAGCTCACAATCTTTTGGCCGAGCGCATTGTGAATCGTCAATGTCACCAAAGCCGGCTGCGGCAAACTAAAACGAATCTGTGTTGCATGGGGCGCTCCGCTCAACGAAAACGGATTGGGATAATTTTGTTCGAGCGCAAAAGCCGTGGGCACCTCTTGTCGCGCGTTCACACCCGTTGCGCCTTGCGTGCGAAAACTATCGATGGCGGTCACCACGCGCGGCGTGAAGCCGTCACTGGTATACACGCGCCAATAGTACCAGCGCTTCAGCTTGAGAAAATTGTTTGGAATTCGAAAACTTGTGCTCACGATGCGACTGCTATCAAATTGCGAGAGCAGTTTGCGATCGGTGCCGTAGACCACGGTGTAAGTGAGCGGATCGTTGTCCGCATCAATTGACGCGCGCCACGAGAGATTGACATTCACGGTATCGACGAATGCTCCGCCAATGGGCGAGAGCAGAGTCGCGGCTTGCGGCTGGTCTTGCACGGGCGTGATCGTGAGCGGAATCGAGCCTATGGCTGCGCCGTTGTTTTGATCCGTCGCACGAAGCTGCAACGTCGCCGCGCCGAAGTAGTCGCGTCGCGGCACGAGGCGCAGCGTGCGCGTCGCGGCATTGTAACGCACGGCGAAATTCGCGTCCGGCGTTGCTTGCCAAGTGATTTGCGCATCCGCGCTTTCAATGTCGGAAACAAATCCATCCAGCGCGAGCGTGCGCGTGGTGTCGTCTTCGGCAATCGCGAGACTCGCGGGCAATTGCAGTACGGGCAGATCATTGAAGGAGAGCACTTCAATCGTCACCACCGCCGTGTCATTCTTGCCGCCGGGGTCGGTGACGATGAACGTAAAATTTTCGCTGCCAAACCAATTCGGCTTTGGCTCAAAACGCGCGACGTGCGTGACATTGCCGGGCAAAATGCTACTCGTAATATTCACGCCGGAGGACACCGTCCAATTCAACGCAAACGCGGAGTCGTTATCGTCATAAACCAAATCATTGAGCGTGAGCGTGAGAATTGTGTCTTCTTCAAAAGAATATTTGTCCGCGAAGCGCGTTTGCGGCGGAAAGTTGTAGGTGAGGCTAAGCGCCGCTTGCGCAAACGGGCCAAGACCGAATGTGCCGTTGCCGAGCGTGAAGCTCGCATTCATCACCAACTCGGTTTGGCTCGAAATATCCCACACGCGCAGGGTGATCGCTTCGCCGTCAACATAGCCGTCGCGTTGCGCGGTGAAGGAATCATCTTGCCACGCGGTGAGCAAAATGTTCGCGGTTTGTTGCGCGACAATCGTTGCGCCCACGCACAAGCCCGCGGGCGTGAACGCGCCGATCTCATCGCCGCTTTGCAAAGTGAGACCGTTGATGGTCGCGCTCGCGATGACGATCGCATAACTGTCTTCCGTGTTCGCGCGGAATGCGAAATACGTTTGGGAGAACGCAAGGCTGGGCAGCAGAAGCATCGCGCTGAATGCGGCGATGCGCTTGCACGATTTTAGAATGAACATATCTTCTCTCTCCGTTTTAGGTGAGGCGCTTTATCAATCTCTGCGGCGTTTTCATTCGAGCATTCGTCTCTCCTCAAATGTCATCCTGTAAGGACCTTCCCTCGTTCCCTGAACAAATCTTAAAACTAGCTTTGCTCCCAGCGCTAGGGAAGGTTCTTCCAGAATGACATCGAAGGGAGGCGCTGCATCAAGCCCTCGATCCATCAATCCACAACTCCATCACTCCCTCAACCCAATGCTTTCACCGCGCATGCGACGGGCCGAGCAAGACCGCATTCATAAAAAGTAAATTCAACCCGTCGATAAACGCGCGGTAGTTCGGGTCTTCCGCGAATGCGATTACTTGCCCGCGACCGTGCTGTTGCTGCATGAGAAAAGCCTTATTGCCAAGCTGCTTCTTCGCGCTAGCCCACGTAAAGCCGCTCAACAAAATTCTATCCTCCGGCAAATACGTCGCGAGATTTACGCCCTTATCCAACTTGAGCGGCGTGAAAATATTGCTGCTCTCGACCAGCACGTTGGCGTACCCGTTATAGCCCGCCGTCATCCAATGCGTGTTTTCTAATTGCACGCGCAGCAGCGCGCCGGGCGTGCGCTCGGGCAGCTCCTCTTCGGGTTGAATATTTTTTTGCAGATCAAAACCCGTGGCCGTGCTCTCCGGCTTTGCGCTCGCGCCGCCTTCTTTCTTCTCGGATTTTTTCTCCGGCTTGCCGCCGCGAAACTCACGCGCGGTCGCAAGCAAATCCACTTTCTCTTCGGTGAGCCAACGCGTGGCTTCTCCGATTGTAATCAACGTGCCGCCGTTTTGCATCCACGCGCGAAGTTTTTGCGCGCCGCTTTCGCCGAGCAATCTACTATAGCCGCCGAACGCGCCGCCGGCATTGGGTAGAATGATAACATTATACTCACTCAAATCCGCAGAAGCAAGCTGCCACGTATGCACCACCGTCACCGGATAGCCATACATTTGCTCCAACACATAACGCGTCCAGCCCGCAGAGAGCGAACTTGTCGGATACGTAAACGCCATCGCGAGGCGCGGCGGTTCGACATATTGCACGTGATCACTGCCGAAGTTGACGCCGCTCGTGACCCAGGAGTCGTTCACACTCGTCACCTCGACACCGTA
>CAYNDW010000313.1:0-7251 GCA_964395375.1 uncultured Cytophagia bacterium | reverse complement strand
TGACGTTCGACGCGGTGACCTTGGCCGCCAACACGACTTTGGACAGCACGAACAAACTTCAAACGACGTTCAAACCAGACATCGTCGGCAAATACGCCGTGCAATTGATCGTAACCACTTCGGCCGGAACGAGTGCGCCGGTGTCGGTCACGATTACGGCGGCAAAGTTTGTCGGCGTGGGTTTGATGGACGGTTTGCCGGTTGATGTCGCGGCCGGACAATGCGCGTTGTGCCATAACGCGAATTTCACGGCATGGACCAAAACCGGCCATGCGAAGTCTTTGAAAGCCGGTTTAGACGGGCAATACGGCACGCATTTCAGTCAAAGCTGTTTGGAATGCCATAGCACCGGCTATGACGCCACGGCCTCTGCCGTGAATGACGGCTTCGACGATGTGCAAAAAGAACTTGGCTGGGTTTTCCCGGCCACGTTGCAAGCCGGCAATTACGATGCGCTCAAAACAAATTTCCCGAAACTGGCCGCGCGTGCGAATACGCAATGCGAAAGCTGCCACGGTCCGGGCAGTTTGCACAAAGGCGACAAAACCGGCATAGCGATGAATCTTGACGAACAAGCGTGCGGCTATTGCCACGAAGAAGAGCCGTACAATCGCATCAACATTCAGTGGAAAAATTCGCTGCATGCCGTGGGTGTGGCTTCAGCTTCCACCAATCCAAGCTGCATCAAATGCCACTCGGGTTGGGGCTTCATTCGTAGAATCGATCCGAAGTCGCCGGACAACCGGCCCACCAGCGGTTTTGCGCCCACAAGCTGCGCGGTGTGTCACGATCCGCATCGCTCCGAAGTATTGCCGAACATGGTCCGCAGTTTGGATAACGTCACACTCGGCGATAGCGTGACTGTGGTGAATTACGGCGGTATGGGCAAAGTCTGTATGCAGTGCCACATCAGCCGTCGCGACGCGGAAGATTACACGAACAACCCCGCAAACTTGAGCATCAACTTCGGCCCGCATCATAGCAATCAAGCCGACATGCTTGACGGCTCCAATGCGATTGAATACGGCGTGCCCATCGGCACATCGGGCCACAAGTTTGCGGTGGCTGACGCGTGCGTGACTTGCCACATGCAAGCAACGCCCGCCGCAGGCCAACCGGGCCACGACAAAGTCGGCGAGCACACGTATGCGATGTCGTATGACAACGCCACGCCTACCGATCCGTTGGATGACGTGGAACACGTGAAGGTTTGCCAAACCTGCCACGGCCCGATCAAGTCGTTTGATGACATCCAGGCCAAAGCGGATTATGATGAAGACGGCACGATTGAAGGCACGCGCGAAGAGCTTGAAGGCATGATTGCCGTGCTCAACAACCTCTTGCCGGCGCGCACTTCGACGACGGTCATCAAACAAAACTATGATTGGACGTTGCCGGGCTTGACTCCGGCACAGATTGAAAAACGCAAGCTCTATTCGAAAGCTTTGTATAACTGGCGCTTCGTGGCGGAAGACGGCAGCTTCGGCGTGCACAATGCGGGATACTCGCTCGCGTTGCTGCGCCGTTCGATTGCTTCGATCACCACGGGCGACATCGGTGCGGGCGATATTATCTCCATCACCGACGTGCCGAACGATCAAGGCAAGCAAGTGCGTGTGGCATGGTCGAAAGCGCCGGGCGACGGCATCTCCACCAATCCGGTCACGGGCTATGCGTTGTGGCGTCGGGTTGATGCGAGAGCGGGAGCGAACGCTGTGCGCGTCGCTTCCAAAGCGGACATGATTGCGCAAGGCATTGAAAGCAACTTGGGCAAACGTTTTGTGGTGGCCGATGCAGCGAACAGCACGTGGGATTTTGTCGCGTGGATTCCGGCCTCGGGCTATGAAACGTATAGCATCGTTGCGCCGACCATTTATGACAGCTCCGCGACGAGCATCAATTGGTCGGTGTTCTATGTCTCCGGCCTCGCGCGCGGCGCGAATTATGAATCTGCGCCTGACAGCGGCTACTCGGTTGACAATCTTGCGCCGTTTGCGCCGGGCAATGTTTCCGCCAATGTGGTCGCGCGCACGGTCAACTTGAAGTGGGACGAGGCGATTGACGCGGACTTCCAATATTACGCGATCTATCGCAGCACCACCCAAGGCTTCATGCCCGACGCCAATACGCGCATTGCGCAATTGACGGCAACGGAATATGCCGATGCGAATTTGGAACTGGGCAAAACGTACTACTATCGTCTCTCCACGTTTGACTTTGCCGGCAATCAAAGCTCGTTCACCGCGGAATTGCCGATTTCGGTCACCAGTGTGAACCAAAGCGTGGCAGTGCCGACGGTGTATGCGTTGGAACAGAACTATCCCAATCCGTTCAACCCTGAAACCGCGATCAAATATCAATTGGCAAAACCCGGCCACGTGCGTTTGAGCGTGTTTACCTCGCTCGGCCAGGAAGTGCGTCGCTTGGTGGATCGCAGTCAGGGCGCAGCCTTCTACGTGCAATCGTGGGACGGTCGCGATGACGCGGGCAATGTAATGCCTTCGGGCGTTTACTTCTATCGCTTGGAAAGCGGCAACTTCACGGCGATCAAGAAGATGATCATGATGAAGTGACGACAAGGAGCCAAGAAAGAGAAAGAGCCGAGTAGCCAAGGGCGAAAGGCTCTGAGGTTAAATGAGCATGGCGCAAAGCGAGGTTGGGCTTTGCGCTGTGCTTATAAATATGATGAGGTTCGAAATACGATGTGGAGGTTTTATGCAAAATGTTATCAGGAAAGTCTGTTTGCTGTTGACGATTGCCTGCATCTCCTCGGTGCAAGCGCAAACGCCGACTTACATCGGCTCGGAAACTTGCCAAACCTGCCACGCGGGCGCGTTCGGCAATCAGTACACGACGTGGAATCAATCGCTGCACGCGAAGATTCATTTGCCCGCGATTGCGGCGAACATCAAAGGTGATTTCACCAAGACCGTGAGCATGGGCGCGAGTTATGGCAATGCGCAGGTCGCGTTGCGCGCGGACGGCGACAAGTTTTTCGCGCGCTTGGGCGCTAGCGGGCAAGAATACGAAATCAAATTCACCTATGGCGGCGGTTGGAAGCAACGCTATTTGGTGAAGCTCAGCGACAGCTATTACATGCTGCCGATTCAATGGAACTCGAAAGGCTATCTCGACAACTCCACCGGCGATTGGGTGGTTTATAATCCGCAGAACTGGTTTGATGCAACGGGCAATCCGAAAGCCACGAGCACAAATTCGTTCCGCGCAAAGTC
Source organism: uncultured Cytophagia bacterium (assembly GCA_964395375.1). Lineage (GTDB taxonomy): Bacteria > Zhuqueibacterota > Zhuqueibacteria > Zhuqueibacterales > Zhuqueibacteraceae > JABWAN01. The sequence goes on along the minus strand of CAYNDW010000313.1, from coordinate 4,018 downwards.
ATGGGACAAGAACTGCTCCGGCTGCCATATCACCGGCAACAACGTGCAGCGCGTGGTTGCGGGCAACGACACCTCGTATGTTTCCACGTGGGCGAATAACAGCAGCGTCGCGAACATCGTCGTGGGCTGCGAAGCGTGTCACGGCCCGGCGAGCTTGCATCCGGCCAATGCGTTCGGCACGGATAAAAAGATCATTCACCCCGGAAAGTTCACGAGCAATGATCGCAAGCTTGAAGCGTGCGGTCAGTGCCACATGCGCGGCTTCAGCAACGCGGGCACTTTTGAATTTCCCTGGGACGAGGCCACGAACGCGAGCTACATTCCCGGCAATGAGCTGGCGAAGTTCATCATCAACAAACCCGGCGTGTGGCCCGACGGCGTCACCGCGCGGCAACACCATCAACAGTACCAAGAATTCTTGACTTCGAAGCATTCCACGAATCCCTTTGTGCCGGTGAATTGCTTCACCTGCCACGATCCGCACAAAGCCGCGGGCGATCATCAAATGCGCGACTCGCTGGCCGTGGGAACGGATAAATTCAAAGTCGCGAACGATGACAACACGCTCTGCCTAGCCTGCCATGCCACGCATGGCCCGTTTGCGAACATCACCAAAGACATGGTGAAAGATCCAGTTGCGAACCGCAGCGCGATTGCCGCGGTGGTGAGCCAACACACGCGTCACAGCTATGACCCGGAGAACGCGAACAGTAGCGGCGGCAGCGGCCGGTGCAGCAAATGCCATCTGCCCAAGACCGCGGTCACAGCTAAATCTTACGACATCCATAGCCACACGTTCGACGTGATTCCGCCGGAGAAAACGATTTTCTATAAAGACGTGACCACACCGACGGTGGGCATGCTCAATGCGTGCGCGACCGCTTGCCATCGCAACGCAACCGGGACCGTCGCCGCTTTGGGCGTGGGCACGGATGCGAATCTCACGCGCTGGAACGAGGCCACGGATTTGGCGCTGGCCGACACGTTGATGCACTATTACGGTCCGGACGGCGTTTGGTGGAAACGGACGCTCACGGGTGTTGCTGATCGCGAAGTGGCGTTCTTGCCCGAAGCCTACCTCTTGCAGCAGAATTATCCCAACCCGTTTAATCCGGTCACGGTCATTCCTTTTGCGTTGCCCCAAAACGGCAAAGTGGTATTGCGGGTGTTTAACATGCTGGGCGAAGAAGTGGCAACGGTGTTGGAGCAAAACGTGCCCGCGGGCAAACACGCGGTCATGTTTGACGGCAGCCGGCTTGCTTCCGGCGTGTATTTCTATCGTTTGACGGTGAATGATTTTGTCAGCACCAAGAAGATGATCATGATGAAGTGACGATGAGCCAAGAAAGAAAAAGAGCCAAGTAGCCAATGGCGAAAGGCGCTGAGGTTAAATGAGCATGGCGCAAAGCGAGGTTGGGCTTTGCGCTGTGCTTATAAGAGGATCAGTTTGAATGATTTGGTTGAGCCACGGTTTTGTGCCGTGGCTTGACTTTTATAAAAAAGCTTGGCAACTTAACCAAAGCAAAATGAAAGGCCTCGTTTCTCGGTGGAGAAATTTAGTGAGGCACTCTTAACGTACCCGAGGGATCACACCCAAAAGGCAGGCGGCATGATGCAACGGCGATGGTTCAAAGTCATTCTGTGGAGCGCGGTGTTGCCTTGGGCGCTGCACGCGCAAACGTTCTCCGGACGTCTCACCAGCGCGTTCTATGTTTACGAGCGCAGCGACTCTACGAATCGTAATTTCAACCAAGCGCGCGGCTATCAAACTTTTCAAATCGATTGGGCCAAGAAAAATTTTCTCGTGCGCACCTATGGCCAGCTCGACCGCGATTTCAGCACGCCGCTCTCCGGCGACGGCAAAGCGCGCGTCTTTAATTTTTATGTCGAATGGAAAAATCTTTTTCAACACGCGGACGTGCAACTGGGCCGGCAACCCGTGTTCGCAGGCGCGGGCGTGGGCACGATTGACGGCGCGCAAATTAAAATTCGCCCGAGCAAACAATGGCGCATGAAACTCTATGGCGGCGGCTTGCTCCCGCGCGAGCAACGCGCCAAAATTATCGACGAGCTTGATAAAAACTACATGGCCGGCGGCCAAGTCGTGTGGACGCCCAACGCCGATTTCAATCTCGGCGTGAGCTTTTATGATAAAAAGCAACTGCGCCCTGGTTATGACGCCTTGCGCGCGGATTCCATCGGCAATGTGTTCACGCAATACATCGAGCCGAACGATCGCGCGTTTCGCGTCGGCGCGTTCGACGCCTCTTGGTATGTGAGCCGCAAAACCTCGCTCTATGCGCGCAGCGATTACGATTTCCACGCCGAGCAAATCACGCGCGCCGAGCTTGCCGCGCGCTCGGAAATTTCCACTCGCCTCGTGTTGACCGGCAATTATGTTTTCCGCTCGCCGCGTCTGCCGCAAAATTCTCTCTTCTCTTTGTTCGATGTGGAAGACAATCACGAAGTGGAAGCCGGGTTTTATTATCAACACCAACCCGCGCTGCGTTTTTATGGCAACGCCGCGGGCATCTTTTACACCGACGATGAATCCTTCCGCTTCACCGTGGGCACGGATTTGAAATACGGCGGCGTGAGTTTCGTGCAACGCAGCGGCTATGCCGGCGATTTGCGCGGCGTGAATGCTTCGTTCTATTATCCCACGCGCACCGGAATTGTGTTGCCGAGTTTGCAGCTCTCCTGGGCGTCTTATAAACTCGACGCCGCGCAAGCCGAACGCGAATCGCTCTATTCCGGCGCCGCGGGCGTGCTCGTGCGCCCGTGGAAGAAGTTAACGTTCGACAGCCAATTGCAGCTTCTCAACAATCGCTACTACTCGCACGACGTGCGTTTTCTCTTCCGCATGCAGTATTGGTTCTTTACTAAGACAGGCGCGGCGTTATGATAAGGAAGCATGCACACAACGATTCCCCCCTTGAGGGGGGCCAGGGGGGTGTTAAAGATGCGAGCACTATTTTAAAGGGACCTCGAATGCCACGATTCAAAACCGAGCCGACTCGTTTAAGGAATGCGATGAATCAGCAAGTACGCAGCAACACCCCCCTTTATCCCCCCTCAAGGGGGGAATATTATGATGATTCCCCCCTTGAGGGGGGCCAGGGGGGTGTTGCTCTGCGTTATGAAGGAAGCAACAAAGCTGAAAATTATCGTCGCGATCAAGAACACCCCCCTAACCCCCCTCAAGGGGGGAATGGTTCGAGTGCGCGTTCTCGTTTGATGTGCGCCCAACTTAAAAATGCCATTGCCTTCATCTTAATCCTGCTCGCAACAAACCTTGCGAACGCGCAGAGCATGCGCTCTTCCTCTTGGAACGATCCCACCGCGCAATGGGCGAAGATAAAATTTTCGCATCAGAAGCACGTCGGCGAACTCGGCGCGGAGTGCGGCGCGTGTCACGCCGCGGCGCAAACGAGCGAGAAGGCCAACGACTTTCTTTTTCCGAAACATGCCGAGTGCGCGGCCTGCCATGAACAAGTGGAGAGCGAAAACGCGGAAGATTGCAGCTATTGCCACGTGGACGCCGATAATCCCGAGGCGTTTGCCATGCCGAGCCGCGAGGACATTGTCTTCAGCCACAAGCAGCATATCGAAGCGCAAAAGGTCGAATGCGCAACTTGCCACAACGGCATCGAAAAATCGGAGAAGCCAAGCCTCGCGTTTTTGCCGGACATGGCTTCGTGTAACTCTTGCCACAATGATTTGAAAGCCACGAGCGCGTGCGAGTCGTGCCATCCGCGCATTGAAACCATGCGTCCGCTTTCGCATCGCGCGCCCGATTGGGCGGAGCAACACAAACGCCTCGTGCGCTCGGAGCACGGCTCGAACGATTGCGCGGTGTGCCACTCTGAAAATTTTTGCCAAACCTGCCACGCGGAGGCGACTTCACAATTCACGCGCGGAGCGGCGCCGCGCACCGTGCCGGAAGGACGGCCTGCGCCCTCGGGCAAAAATCCCGCGGTGCAGCAAAACGTGCATGCGTTGAATTATGTGTTCGTGC
>CAYNDW010000312.1:0-7255 GCA_964395375.1 uncultured Cytophagia bacterium | reverse complement strand
TAGCCCTTTTCGAAGGAGAATCATTTATGCTGACCACCGTGCAAGCAACGGAGATTATCCGGCACCTCAGCGTTTTGCCGCCAGCGAAAATCCTAGAAGTGAAAAATTTTATCCTCGCATTAAAAGAACCCCACGCTCGCGATTTAGCAATCGACGAAAGCGAGGTGTGGACGGACGAAGACATTCGCGATCTTATGGCGGCGACATTGCAGCACGCCGAGCAAAAACTCTAACCCAAATCATAGCGAGGAAACGCCATGATCAAGCCCGGCGATGTTGTGAAAGTTGATTTTCCCGGGGCGCAGGGAATAAAGCGGCGTCCGGCAGTTATCGTTTCAACCGATCTCTATCACTCCCATCGTCCCGATATTGTTCTGGGCCTGCTCACGACGCAAATCGCTGGAGCAACCTCGCCCACAGATTATGTTTTGCACGACTGGCCGGCTGCGGGCCTGCACAATCCTTCCGCATTCAGAGTTTTTCTGGCCACACTTCCCGCAACCAGCGTCGCGGTCATCGGACATCTCACGGATCGCGATTGGCAGGAGATACAAACGCGATTACGTGTGGGTTTGGCGGTTTGACGCGTTGCGATTCTTGGTCACGCGATCAGCAGCCTGCCCACGCGGCGGCAACGGCGGCACGACGCGCTTTTGCCATTCCGCAAGTTTGGCCTCACCGAACAGCTTCACATACTCCTCATAAAATCCCCTCCGTGCTTGCAGCAAGTGTTGAAAGATTTGCTCATAGCCTTGTAGCAGCGTCGCGCTGAACGCGCGCTGGTGCAGCGCGTCGTAGCGCGCCTTCACTTCTGCGATGAACACGTCGCGATCGTGAATCTCGCCCAATACGGCTTGCAGCTTTTTGAAGAATTTGAGATTGGCTTCCATTTCATTGCCCGCGGCGAAATGCAAAATCTCAAGCGCATAACGCAGTTTCTTCACGGCGATGCGGAGATTGTGCAAGCCGTTGACGTCGTCTTCGCCGGTAAGGGCTTGGCGCAGCGCGAAGACCGTGCGCAAGCGTTGCAAAAGCAGCGTGCGCGTCAAACGCAAAGCCGTGCGCGGGCCGCGTTGCCGCGAAGCCGGTTGCGCGGCGAGGCGCTCGAACGCGAGCGTCAGCTCTTCGGGCAATGCGCTGGGCTGCACTTTGCGATCGAGCTTGCTTTGCATGCGCGCGCGCTCGTGCGTTTGCGTTTCCACGAGGCGACTGAGCAGGTCTTCCAATGCGAAACGCTCGACGGTGTCTTGTGCGGCGGTATAAAGCTGCGTGAAAAATTCCACGGCCACGTCGGCCTCGCGCGCCTTGCCGAGCGTCTTGGTCACTTGCCGCACGCGCTCATAAAGTTTGTTATAAACTTTCTCCGGAAAACAGAACACGAAAATCTCGAACGCTTCGCGCAAACGCCGCGACCACACGCGCATATCGTGCAGCGCTTCGAGGTCTTCGCCTTTGCGCGTGCCCGCTTCAAACTTCACCATCTCCTGCGCGCGCTCGAGAATGAGTCGGCGCGCGCACGTGAGCGGCGGCGTTTCGGGCGTGAGTGGGACGGGCGTGAAAGCCGAGCTGGCGGTGCTGAGGGAAGGGAGGGTGCTCATGTTTCATACTCGGTTCAACCACGACTGAGCCGCAGTTTGTTTTATAGCCATTGCGGGTTGGTTTGTAACCCCCCTCAACTTGTCATTTGGGAAGAACCTCCCTCGCCCTGGGAAGAAAACCAAGCACGAGGGAAGTTCCTTCAGGATGACAATTCAAAAAGGGCATTGCAAATTTACCAAGAGCAGCATATCACCTCAAGCCACGGCCCAGCCGTGGCTGAACGGGATTGAATTTCATGCCGCCCATTGTTCTACGACGCTGCCGTCTTTTTTGCCGACGATGATCAAATCCGCGAGGCCGATAAACAAGCCGACTTCAACGACTCCGGTGAGCGCTTTGATCTGCGCGGCCAAAGTTGCGGGATCGGCAATGCTGCGGAATTTGCAATCGAGGATGAAGTTGCCATTGTCGGTGCGAAAAGGCTTGCCCTCTTTTTCACGCAAGGCGACGCGCGCGCCGAGCGCTTTGAGCAGGGCCGCGGTGGATTGCCAGCCAAAGGGCAGCACTTCCACGGGCAAAGGAAACTTTCCGAGCTGCGGCACGAGTTTGTTTTCATCCACAATAATAATGACGCGATCGCTGCGGCTCGCGACGATTTTTTCACGCGTGAGCGCGCCGCCGCCGCCTTTGATCAAGTTGAACTGCGCATCGACTTCATCCGCGCCGTCGATGGTCACGTCAATTTTTTTAAAGGCGGCCTCGTCGGTGACGAGTGGAATTTTCAAGCGCCGCGCGAGCTTGGCTGTGGCAAGCGAACTCGGCACGCCGGTGATGCGCAAACCTTGTTTAATGCGCTCGCTTAAAAAACGGAGCGCATGTTCCGCAGTGCTGCCCGAGCCGAGGCCTACGAGCATTTTGTTTTGCACATACTCCACGGCCACGGCCGCGGCGTTGCGTTTTTGATCGTCGGTGGAAAGATAGGACATAGGATACTCGCGTTGTTCTTTCTTAAAGTGTGAGAAGCTTTTGATAAGCGATTAACTTTGTAAACGCAAAATAAAATTCTACAGGTTTGTGCCGCGCAAAGGCAAACGCGAGAGCTGGATGATGACCACGTCCGGCGGAGTTTCATAAGCACGTGCGTCCCCAAACGGAGTTTGGGAGCGAGCATCACTATTCCAACACTCCAAGACTCCATCATTGCTCAAGCTTGATCCTGCCGAGATGATCGTCGTGCAGCGTGCCGAAATAAAGATGGCCTTCGTGCTCGCGCACGGAAGTGATCTCGCGCAGGTGTTGGCCCGTGGGGTCGTGCAAGCTGCGCGTGATGCGGCCGTGCTCATCCACGGCGAGCGCGAGGCCATAGTATGAGGGCTTGGGCCAAAAAAATTTCGGCAAACGCGCGAGCAGTTTTTTGGCGAACGGATACGGGTGAATGCGATCGGCGATGGGCTTGCGAATCGTAAAAATCGCGAGCCAGAACGAGCCGTCCGCATTGCGCGAAATGTTGTCGGGAAAGCCGGGCAGGTTATCTAGAAAAATATCCGAGCTGCCGGCGCGCTCGCCTTTGAGCCAATAGCGGGTGATGCGATAGCGATAGGTTTCGTTGACGAGCACGAAGTCTTCATTGCGCGAAAGCGCGACGCCGTTGGCGAAATAGAGATCGCGCAGCAACACGGTCGTGGTTTGCGTCGCGGGATCGTAGCAGAGCAAACGGCCATAGGGCTTGGCTTCGAGAATTTCAAAAATTTCGTTCTCTCCCAAAGGATAGGAAGTCGCATCGGAGAAAAAAACGCGCCCGTCGCTCGCAATCGCCAACGCATCCGCGAGTTTGAAGGGCCGGCCCTCGGCAGAGGTGGCGAGCGTGGCAATAGCGCCCTCGCGCGTAATGGACAACAGACCTTTCGCGACATCAACGACGATGAGATTGCCGTGCGGATCGAAGCGCATTCCTAGCGGCCGGCCACCGGTGACGGCAAATGTTTCGACGCGTTGATCGGGATAAATGCGCACAACTTTGCCGTCGGAGGTGCCGGTATAAATCACGCCCGCGCTGTCGAAATCAAAATCTTCCGGGCCGTGAACTTGACCTTGGGCTAGCAACTCGGCGCGCGTCAAGGCGTCGTTCGGCGCGAGCACGCCGTGCAGGTGCGGCGCGGGGGCCGGTGCATAGGCGAGCGGAGAAATGGGAGCTTGGGTGAGGCTGAGATAGAGAATGATCAAAAGGGCGAGAGCGAGTAAGCGCAATAAGAATTTTTTCATGACGGGCCTTTCGCGTGAGGTTGTTGCTCGTTTATGCGAAGGCAATTTAAGCGCAATTTTTGAAAATGATAGAATTTTTTAGAAGAAGGCAGGGGGGTGCTGAACGCGAAGAGAGCGGCGCAACAAAGCTCGAATCTGTTGCCGGCTTTTTATCAAACCGAAAAAGCTTTAAACCTGGGCTTGTTGCGCCTGGCCGGAGGTGTGAATGAGAAGCAAACCCGTCAAGGTTATCAAAGCATCGTCGCGATGTCCGGCGCGATATTGCAATTGCCGACCGCGCGCGAAGGCGAGGAAATTGCGCACCTGCTCGGTGAGCGCGTATTCGTCGACGCCGGCGCGCACAAACTCTTTGCGATGCACCAAACGCGGCGCGATTTCTTGCAACAAATCCGCGAGCTTCTTGCCGCTTTTCACTTTGCCAAAAGTATTGAGCAACGCGCTCGAAACCGGCAACAAGTCCTCGGCGCTTTCACGGATGCGTTCGAGCACGTCGCGGTTCTTCAGCGGCAACGCATTTTTGGCAAATTCGTGCGCTCTTTGGCTGTGGGGGCGAACCGAGATCGCATAATAACTCCCCACTTCACTGGCGCGATCGAAGCCCCACCAGCGCCGCATCAAAGCGGAGCCGGAAATGCTCATCGCCGTGGCGCGATTGCGATTGCCACGCGGGTCGAGAATGAAATACGAGCGTTGCGTCGAGCCTGCGGCCAAAACCCAATGCTCGAATTGATCCACGCACAAAATCACCGGATGGCCTTGTTGATGTTCTTCGCGCAACCACGCCAGCGCTTTGCGGCCGTGCGTCTTGCGGCTGAAATTCGCTTCGACGCCCTGATAACCCAGGCGGCGCAAACCGCGTTGTAAACCGTTTTCATCGGTGCCGGTGCTGGGCCGCGTGCCGCAAACTTTCTTGATGCGACGGAGCTCGATCTTGCCATTGCCCAAAAGGCGAAGCGCGTTGTGAACACAGGTTGGGCCGCAGCTATATTCATCCGGTTGGATGGCGAATGCCATGCTAAAAATCTCCGTTATGGGTGAACCTATAAACGCCGTTCGACCTAACGTTGCTGGTTTGGAGGGTAAAACGCTCAATTAAGGTTAGGTAAATCAGTAGTTTAGTTTTATATCCCCAGCCGCTCTTTTTGAGTGGCGGCAATATAATACGGGACTTTGAGAGAAGCAATTCATTAGTTTGCTACATTACGAAAGAGGGGAGATATGTGTTGGCTTTTCAGCAGGTTAATCGCTGGAAAAATTTTTCTGGCAAGCTTGGGCAGGTGAGGAATGAGGGGGCGGCAAAAATCGGGAAGAATTGCGTGAGTTCAAGCTCTTTTTAAGTAGCAGCGAAGAGCGATCAAGCGAAGGCTTGCAAGTAAAACTCAAAGCCAAATCTTTTCACCCACCATCATTTTGCCGCGATGTTCTATTCGCCACTTCTCGGAAATCCCCATTTGATATTTGATCGTCGCTTTCGGCGAGACGCCGAACACGTTGACGATCTGCGCGCCGAGCACCGTCTACACTTCGTACGGCCCAAGAAATCTTGTCCCATCGAAATGAATAAGATGCGAAGGCGCTTCGACGACCCATACTTCGGTTTCCCAAGATAGTTCAGCCAAATAACGCGCCATCTCCGTGCGCGTCGAGAAAGCCGTTACATACACCAACCCTGCTTTGCCTTGTTTGAATACCTTCTCCAGCTCGATTCGACGCTTGCCATCAACCGGGCCATGGCTCGTCACGGCTTCAATGAGAAACAGCCAATTGTTTTTAGGATGGTAAATCACAACATCCGGCATTTTGCCATGAGAACTTACTTTGACTTCTAATTTCTCCAATTTGAGTTTGTCGAAGTATCCCCACTTGGAGCCGGTATCGCCGACATAAATGACTTGTCCTCCGGGCACAAAACGTGGGCAAAAATCTTCGATGACACTCTTGATCAACTCGCTGTGCTTTCCCGGCGTGAGCTGAATTTCCTCTTTTTTACCAATCGTAACCGGCACTAAAAGCATCTCTCGTTCTCTAGCATATTTTTGCTACAAAGTCTCTCGGCTCTTGAGATAAGCAGCGAGCGAATTTTTCCATTTCGTGTTCCCAAAAGTTTTGATAAGAGCAAGCACGTTGGGTTCGATCTGATAACACCAATTCGGACTATTCACCGGCCGAGCGGGTTGATCAGAATTCTGAACAGCTATTCCCGCTTCGACAAATTGGTGCATCGTAAAGCGACGAAATGTTTCGCGCGTATTGGGTGCATATTCTTTTCCGTAATGCTCGCGCGTAAAATCCATAATCGGGGTGATGCCGATTAACGGCGCCTGTGCTTCCTTCCACGGCGTCGTCGCTTTGAGATCGAGAATCGCAAGAAACGTCAAAGCCGAACGTTCGTTTTGTTGCGCTTTGGGCAAACCCAACTCCGCGAGAATTTTAATCGCTTCGTCAATGCGCTTCTTTATCTTCACGGGATCGGGCGAGGAAGTTTTAGCCACGGCTTGAATTCTCCTTTCTAGTTCGCGATCAATCTCATCCTGCGCCGGAAAATCAGGATGGGTTAAACCGGTTCCCAGACTTTTCAGAAATTGAATATCCGGATACGGCAACATGCGCAGATCGGAAGCATTGACTTGAGTATGGCCGTTGAACAACCGAAAATAGGCGTCAATCAAAGTAGAACTGAGATAGACGGCAAGCCCAACGGCGGTTTCGGGATCAAGTCCATGATGGTTCTTATGGAAAACATTCAAATGATTTTCAAATCCTATTTTATCGGCAGGTATCATTGTAGGATCATGAATTGCCGCGAAAATACGCCGTCGTTCTTCTTTTGCTGAAAATCTTCGCACCAACGCATAACAGCCGTTGGGGAATAACCATTTTTGCACCTCCTCGGCGTCGGCAATAATGTTTGGTTTGCGACCGTCATGAAGCGGCCACTGCACATAATGATTTTTGCAATGGGCTGGATAAATCAGCGGCACACCGCCGGCATTGGGTTGTTCAGATATGTGTTCTTGCAATCTAAAGTCTACGACCGGCCCAGTTGAAACTTCAATCTCTAAGTCCTGCAACGTTTGATTGAAAACTTGCATGCGTTGAACGACATATTGGTCGAAACGGCTTGTAACGATGTGCATCACGGCATCGTGGTCTTTTACGTCAACAATGCTATTCAGCGGAACGTCGAAGGCCGTCATGTCATCAAAGCTCGGGCCGCCACTCGTTGAAATGATAACGTTATGTGTCAGTGCGCCCTTGACCGTATGAAAAATTAAATTCTCTTGCAGCACCTCATCATCCTTGAAAGCTTCCCCCCGACTCGCAAAGACGTGAATCATTTGCAGCCCTGTGCTTCTCAGCAGAAACTTTCGAAACGGCTTAAAGTAAGGGCCGTTGCAAAAACTCCGAGGCACGATGGCAGCTAGTTCGCCATCCTTTTGAAGCAATTTAATCG
>CAYNDW010000311.1:0-7259 GCA_964395375.1 uncultured Cytophagia bacterium | reverse complement strand
CTTCGCATAGCCGATCTCCGCGCGTTGGCCTTCATTGCTCAAAGGAAAACTCGTGAACCAAAGATGATAATAGCCGTTGAACTCGAGCACCGCGCTGGTGAGATAAGAGAAGCCCCAATCCGGTCGCGCGCTGATCACGGGATTGCGCGGAGTTTTCCGCCACACGATGCCGTCCGTTGAAGTCGCGTACCCAACCCATTGCGGCGAGGTCGTGTAATCGGATCGGCCCGCATACCACATCGCATAGCCTTCGTTCGTAGCCAACACCGCGGGACTCCACACGCGAAGTTGATCCCATTCGCCGCTCGCGCCGATTTGCAACACGGGATCGCTGCGTGAAAACGGCGTTCGCGTTGTGGTAGAATCGTCGTATTTTTTCCAAACGACGCCCTCGCGCGAAGTCGCCAAACCGATTTGAATCACGGACAACGGCCAAGCCTCTTTGCCGCCCCAGTACCACATTTTATAAAACTCGCCTTCGCGCTGCACCGCGCCGGGGCCGATGATGCTGCCATCCCAATCTTCGGGCGCGCCCAATTCCATCACGGGCGCCGCGTGCTTTTCCCAATTGAGACCATTGGTCGAAGTCGCATAACCGAGGACGCGCGGCGGCACACCGTTCGCGCCATACCACATTTTAAACGTCGCGCCATCTTTGCTGACCACGGGACAAACGACCGTTTTGCCTTCCCAAAAATATTCCGCGGTGAGCACGGGATTGCGCGCGGAGCGATACCACGCGAGACCATTGAGCGACCAGGCATATCCGATACTCACCGAGCCGAGCCCGAGCAATTCGTCGCTGCCCGCATACCACATGCGCAACGTATCGCCGTCTTTGATCACCGCGGGCCAGAGCACCGAACCGTCGTCCCATCGACCGTCCGCGCCTTGCACGAGAACCGGCTGATTCGCCGCATGCGTCCACGTAGTTTGCGCGCGCAGGGTCGCGGAAAAAAACATGGCGAGAAGAGCAATGACGACGCAAAGCAGATGGCAAAATTTTTTCATGATATGAAGTTTGTTGGAGAGAACGGCAACACAGAACGTGCGCGCACGATGCTAGAATTAAACAAAGCTTCAACCACAAGCCAAGGTCTCAAACCGTTAAATGGATTTCTTGACCGATAATTTGTCGGGAATAAACGTCGGGCGAGTAGAAATTGGCACCGATCAATTTGAACATGATTTCAAGATCAACCGGGGGAGCATTAAAGTGCGGCAGGTTTAAGACAACGTGCATATGATATTCCGGCTTGCGAATGAGGTCGCTGGTTTCTTCGCGTTCGTAGCGGAAGAAGTAGCCGTTGGGGCGTTGGTAGTGGTAGGAGTATCTTAATAATTGCGGCTCAAAGTTTATAATCCGAACCTCTTCCAACACGGAAAGCGTCGCGCCATCTCTGAAACTCAAACGCGGCTCCAGCGCAACAATGACGCCCCCTTCGTGAGGAGGAATTCCTTTGGCAGGGACAAAACGAATCGGTTGCGCACTTTTGAGAATGCCTTGCCGGCCGTATTCCGTTATTAAAGCTCTGACGTGACTTTTATACTCCGCGTAAACCGCCGCAGCCATTTCGCCCTCGCTTTATTAAACCGCATGACCATTCAGAGCTTGATAGGATTCGAATAATGTAATCCACGCCACCGAATCAGCAACCCAATCCGTCTCGCCTCTTTTCCATTTTTCAGAAAAGCTTTGGGAATTCATTCCATACGTGCGTTCAAACTTTTGAAGAAGAGTCTTGACCTCTTCAATCGTCATGTCGCGCTCTTCGAGGTCGGAGTCTATCTCAGTCATAGCAATCTTCTCATCTGTTTTTTTTCCGAGAACTTGATAGGCCTCGAATAAGCCGTGCCAATCCACGGACTCATCCACCCATTCCGTCTCGCCTCTTTTCCACTTCTCGTAGAATTGCTGCGAAGTCATTTCGTACTTGCGCTCATACTCTTCTAGGGCAGCCTTAACCTCTTGCAACGTCATCTCGTGTTCTTCGATATGGAAGCCTGTTTCAACCATAAGAATCACCTCCCGTCATGGAGATTGGTTTGGGATTATCAAAGGTAAGTCGCGCACGCGCTTTGATAGAATTAAACAAAGTTTCCGCCACAATCAAAAGGATTTTTTGCGGTCGTTCTCTGCGAACACCGCGCCGCGGATGGCAGCAAGAAAATCGAGATTGTCATTCAGCATGAATCTTTTTCTGTGCTGGGGGCAAACTTCAAATGGGATGTTTCTCTAGCGAGTAAAAAGATTCCTCCTGAATGGCAATCTCGAGGGCGGTTGTAGAGACGTTCCGCTGGAACGTCTCTTTCAAATAGGAGCACCGGATTTGTAGTCCCCGCCCCTTGTGGGCGGCTGTTGCGGCAACGAACTTCATTGTTCCATCAATGCCCCACAAGGGGGGCGGGGCTACGAAATTTTGGGCAACGCCGCGCCGAGTTGTTGGAGCATGCGTTCGGCCTGTTCGAGCGCGGGTTTGTAACAATGGGGCGGGCCGTCGCACCAGGCGCATTCGTAGGCAATGGCCGCGTGGTGTTGCGCGGTTTTGCGGTCGTTCTCGGCCAGCGCGAGGTCGGCGAGAAAGTTGTGAATGTCTGCCTGCTTGAGACGATACTCGCACCGATCTGCAATAACCAACGCTTCTTCTGCCTGCTTCTTTGCCCCCTGCCCTATGCCCTTCGCCCTCTGCCACTGCGCCCACGCCAGCAGAATATCCGGCTCCGATTCGACATTATTGATGCGACGGCAGCGGGTGAGTGCTTCGGTCAAATGGGTTTCCGCCTCGGCCAGCAGCTTGTCTTGCTCTTTGGGAGATGCAACAGCGAGGCCAGTGAGCGCCGCGCCGAGCAGCCATTCGGCTTGTACAAAATCACGTTCATACTTCTGGCGTTCTGCTAACTTGCGTGCCTTTTGTGCCGCAGTGAACGCAGCCGCGTGATCGCCCATGAGCAAAGCCCGCAGTGCGCGGTAGGCCCAATTTGCACCAAGCCCTTGCAAGTTATTTTTCCAAATTTTGAACGAAAGAGCGGTGCCTAATACCTGTTCCGCCTCATCAAACTCCCCACGATAAGCCAACAACAGGCCCAATTCCTGATAGCCAACGGCTTCGTAGAACTCATCACCGATCTCGTGACATAGGTCAATGCTACGCCGCAGGTTCTGCTCTGCCGCCGCCAGCGTACCGATATATATTTGCGCCATAAAAGCAAGGTTCCCCAGGCCGATAGCAACACTTTGCTTGGCTCCATGTTTTTCATCGAAGTCATTTGACATTTCAAACAGCGGAGCAGCGCGGCTGGGCTGGCCAGAGAGGCTGTAGGCGTTCGCCAACATGTTTAGTGTCCAGGCTTTGTCACGGTCTTTTTTTAAGCGCGGCGGTTTGTCTTCACCCTCCGGAAAGAGCACGCGCATTAATTCAATTATGAGTTGATAGGTTCCGAAGCGAAAATAAAGGGGTTCAACAAGTCGATCTTCAAAGAGTTTACATGCTTCATCAAACTTCCCCGCCTGAACAGTATGATGATAATACTCAATCACCGACGTCAAGTCTTCGAGGGTTTGAATCTTGTCTTTTTCCGGGCTGGGCACGGTGCTAAAGTAGTCGCGCAGTTGCGTGTGTACGCCGGCTTTGTCAGCCAAGCGGTCGTAGCTATATTGCCGCACTACCGGGTGCAAGTCGTAGCGGCCGGCTTCGGCGTCAAAGAACAGCAAGCCACGCTCGCGCAATTCCTCCAGCGCTTGTTCGAGCTGTTCTTCATTCTCTATTTTACCGTCCGGACGCTTTCGTGCGGGATTGCTGGTGCTTTTCTTAACACGCTTTTTCTGATTACGAGGCGTCCGGACGGTTGTATTGATGGCGCTCAGCGTCTCGTAGCTCACTGGGCTGCGAAACGCAGCCAAGCGGCTGAGCAAGTCGCGAGTCTTTTTGTCCAATGCTTCATAAGCCACCTGCAAAACGTGGTGCTGGGCTTTGCCTTTCAAATCGTGTAACACTGAGTGGCGCTGGGCAGCTTTTATATCGCGGGGGAAACGTGGGTCGCGCACGATCACACCGGCGAGCAGCCGGAGCGCGAGCGGGTGATAGCCATAAGGCTTGCATGCTTCTGCAATTTCAGCGCGCGTGCACTTAATGCCCTGGCTCTGAAAAAACGTGCCCGCATCTTCGGGCGCGAGCGCGAGCAATTCTTCGGCGCGGCAACCGGCCAAGCCTTCCACCTCACGCGGCAACAAACGGCTGGTGAGCAGCACGCGGCTCTGCATGGGCACAGAAGCAATGCCCTGCAAAAACGCGGCAGCCAAAGGATCGATGCAGCACCGCAAATGATCCGGCTGCTGCTCGTCAATCCCATCGCCTTGATACGCGGCATTGAGACCGGCATACGCGACCAGCTCGCGCTCGAAGCCATCCAACACCAACAACAAACGTTGCCGCTGCAAAAGATTGAACAAGGCTTGCACGCGATCATGAGGCGAAGGCAAACTCGCAGGATCGAAACGGCCGGCGCTCGCATAGCGCAACGCTTCATGCACAAAATTGGAAAAACGCGCGTCGCGTTCATAAAACGACCACCACAACACGCCGCTGGGCCGCGCCGCTTCCGGCAAACGGCACGTGTCTGCAATGTCCGTTGGCTCTTCGGCATAACCGGGCAAAGGCAAACCGAGCACGTCGCGCTGCAGCCACGCCCACGTGAGCGCAGACTTGCCCATGCCGCCCATTGCCACCAACGCGAGCACGGGCTGTTTGCCCTGCGCCAGCCAGTGTGTGAGCATTGCGCGTTCGTTGCAGCGACCGGTGAAATGCGTTTGCAGCGGATAGGGATGCACAAAGTCCGGCTGCGGCGGCAAAGCGCGCAGTGCAAGGGTTTGATCGGAATCATGCGTAGAGACGTTCCAGCGGAACGTCTCTACCTCCCAATTGTGAATGGCCTGCGCCACGCGGCCGGCCAAATCTTCAGGCGAAGTGAAGGTATCGCGAATGCGGCCGGTGCTCGCGCGCTGGCGGAACTCGCGCTGCTTTTTGCGCGGCTCGTCGGCTTCGATGAGATTAGCCGGGAAAGAAAAGTCTTCGGGCGCGATAAACATGAGGCGCGGCTTGTTCGCTGCAATCGCGGCTTCGAACTCGCGCTCGGTGTAAGATTGCGCGCTATTCGGCGGACAACTGCCGTACAAATGTCCGACAATGCCGACGAACAGATCGCACTCCTGCACTTTGGCGTGGCAGAAAGAATCCGCCTCCCAATCGCGCGCGCCAAAATTTTCCATGCGCACGCAATGATAGCCATCGAGGCGTTCGACGGCTGCTATCACCGCCGCGCGGTATTTGGCGAGATCACGCGAAGTTGAACTGAGAAAGATTTGTTTGAGGGGCATGTGGTAAATCCCCGTGGTTTATGTAGAGTCGTTCCTAAGTTTCAAAAATCGCGCTTGACTATTCACATGCGGCATTCTATATTCAGGCAACAAGTTGAAAGCGGCACGGGCTTATAACCCGCAGATGACAACGCTTTCGGCTTCGAGGCCCGTTGCAAAACGGGCCTTTTTTATTCCTCCACCGGAAAGACGCTAAGAAAATGCTTTCCTTGCGGTTCGCCCTCGTTGCACATCTCCTCTACGATCACTTTCACAGCGCCATACTTTGTATCACTCAACAAACTCCATAAGAGAACGCATTCGTGAAAAACTATCGCCCTTTTGCAAACTCCGCGACGATCTTATCCACCTGTTCGGCGCTCATGCCGCTCGTTCCGAATTTTTGTGCGGCAGGCTCGGGCGGCGTCGCAGCGGGTTTGGCAGCAGCCGGAAGTGCGCTGGATAAGGCCGACCCCTTGCGCGAGACTTCCGAAGACAGCGCTTTTTGATAGGGAAACTCTTCGCGGCTGCGCGACTCAATCGACACCGAGGGCCGCCATGCGCTCGTATCGCGCGACTTCGCGAACGGTTTGGTTTCCCAGGCCACGCGTTTGATGTTCATCAAATGCACCGGGCCGATGTTATCGCTGGTGATGTTGCCGCCATATGAACCGCAGCCCAGCGTCATGCTCGGATCGAGATCGGTCGTGTAGCCCACTGCGCCAATGGCGGTCGGCGAGTTGACGATGATGCGAAACGCGGGCTTCTTCAAACCGAATTGCAGTATGATGTCGCGCTCGTTGCAATGAATGCCGAGCGTGTGGCCGCGGCCGCCGAAATTGAGCAGCTCCATGCAGCGGTCGCAGCCTTTTTGCCAACCCTCTTCCACATAGAGCGCGAGCACGGGCGAAAGTTTTTCCATCGAGAGCGGATGCGCTTTGCCCACGCCTGCGAGCCGCGCCACGAGCACGCGCGTGTCTTCCGGAATTTTGATTCCTGCCGCTTCGGCAATGCGCTGCGGCGCTTGTCCCACCATCTCCGCGTTGATGCGAAAGTCCGGCGTCACCAAAACCTTCGCGACTTTATCAGCCTCGGCTTCATTCAAAAAATACGCTTTCTGCTTTTTCAACTCTTCCATGACGCGATCCGCAACCGGCGCATCGATCACGAGCGCTTGCTCGGAAGAACACAGCGTGCCCCAATCGAACGTCGTGCCCGCGACCGCATCAGCAACAGCCTTCGGAATATCCGCGCTGCGATCGATATACACCGGCACATTGCCGGGGCCAACGCCATACGCAGGTTTGCCCGCGGAATATGCGGCGCGCACGAGGCCGGTTCCGCCAGTGGCGAGAATCACCGCGGTGTCGCGATGGCGCATGAGTTCGTTCGTGCCTTCATTTGTGGCGAGTGAAAGACAGAGGCACAAATCCGGCGGGCCGCCCGCGCTCTCCGCGGCTTTGCGCATGACGAGCACGGCTTCTTGTGTGCAATCTTTCGCGCGCGGATGCGGCGAGACCACTACGGCGTTGCGTGACTTCACGCTGATGAGGCATTTGAACATCGCGGTGGAAGTGGGATTCGTCGTCGGCACAATCGCGGCAACCACGCCCATCGGCTCCGCGATTTCGATGATCTTCTTCTTCGTGTCTTCACGAATCACGCCCACGGTTTTGAGGTGCTTGATGCCCTCGTAAAGATCGCGTGTGGCGAATTGATTCTTGATGATCTTATCCGCAACCTTACCGTACTTGGTTTCTTCGACGGCCATACGCGCGAGGCGCTCGCTCGCTTTGAAGCCGGCCTCGGCCATCGCGGCAACGATGCGGTCGACTTGCTCTTGCGAAAATTCTTTGAGCTTGAGCTGCGCCGCTTTCGCGCGGGCAATGAGGCTGCGCACTTCTTG
>CAYNDW010000310.1:0-7287 GCA_964395375.1 uncultured Cytophagia bacterium | reverse complement strand
CGCGCCCGGCAGCGCAACGTTGAGGTTGTAGGCTTCGAAATAATAGAACAACGTCGGCTGGGCTTCGCCGTAAATCAGCCGAGGGTTCGCCAAGATTTCATAACCGTTTTTGTTCAATGCGCTCGCAGTGTTGGCCTCTGCTTTGTGAATATCATGCGCGAGAATCACGTCGCTCAACTCCAAGCTCGCGGCCGTGAATGCGCGTGCTTGCAATGACGCCTCGGCGCTGTCCGTTGCCGCGAGTTGATTAAGGTCGCGCGCGACAAGCACGGCGCGATAGTTCCCCGGCGCTTCCAGCGCGTAACGCAAAACATCCACCCAGTCCTTGGACGCCTCTTGCAATGCGCGCGCGGGAATGGTTTCCATCAGCTTCCAGGTTTTGTTCGTCCACAATGCCTGCTCGCGATAAATACGCAGATCGAGGACGAGCGCGAAGGTGAGGCTGTCATGCGCGGCATTGCGCGCGGGCGTGAGTTGGCCGCGCGGTACGGCATAATAAATTTCCAAATAGCTCCCGTGCTCGCGGTCTTGCAACTGCGCTAAATCCAGGCTCGGCTGCAAACGCGGTTGGGCGAAAGAAGTGGTCGCGAGGAAGAGAAGAATACTCCACTTTGCTGCGCGCAATTTTTGAAAGTTGATTGCTTGGATGAAAGCCAACACCCCCCTGGCCCCCCTCAAGGGGGGAATAACCTGAAAGTATCGGCACGAAATTCCGCCGAAGCACTTCCACAAAATTCCCCCCTTGAGGGGGGTTAGGGGGGTGTCGCTCGTAACAATTAATCTGCTCGAAGTCATCAAGCGCTCCATTGAAAATTTTCAATTGCAAATTTTCAATTCTCAATTTGCAATGCTTCAAAAAAAAGGGCTGGGAGTTTTCTCCCAACCCTTTAGCAAGGAAGGCACAGCAAATTTAAAATCCAAGCTTCAAGGTGAAGACATTCGCGTTGTCGAAAAATTCCACTTGGCGGAAGGCATAATCGAGATTGACTTCGACGCCGCCGAGGTCGCGTTGAAAGCCCGCGCCCATGCTGAGGCCATAGATGTAGCGGCTCTCGCCCGCGGCGTCATTGCCCGCGGTGAAGGCGAAGCTATAACCGCCGCGCAGGAACAGCGTTTCGTTCAACGAATACTCCACGCCGAGGCGCGAGGCATCGTCGTCATAGTTGTTGTCTTGATACAAAGAAGAAATGTTGATTTGATTTTTCTCGCCGACTTTGAGCTTGTAGCCTAAGCCGATTTCCAGCGCGGAAGGCAACTCATCTTTGCCTGCGACAATTTGATAAGGCGAACTGCCGCGCGAAATGTCGATGACATTGCCGGTGCGGAGCAAACCCGTGCCGCCATATTGCATTGCGGGGCCGACGTTCTTGAGCGTGACGCCCAAGCTCAAACCATTGATGGCCACGAGATCGTTGTATTGCACGCCGAAGCTGAACGCCATGCCGGTGGCGCTGACGCGATCGATAGTTTCGGAGACAATATTGATCGTAGCGCCCACGCCGATACGGTCGCTCAACACGCGCGAATAGGTGAAGCCCGCGGTCACAAATTGCGGCGTGATGATCGCGCCGGTGCCATCGGGATTGTCTTCCGTCGTTACCACGATTTCACCGACATCGAGCGCCTTTACGCTGAAGGCGAGCGTGCCGAAGCCGTTGAAGGCCGAACTGACGGCGAGATAGTTGACATTAACGTCCGCAATGTGCTGCATGTGCGAGAACATGGCGTTCGCATTGCGGTTCGAGCGCGCCAAACCCGCGGGGTTCCAATACAGCGCTTCGAGGCCGCTCGCGGTCGCGATGGAAGAGCCGCCCATGGCAATGTAACGCGCGCCGACCGGAATCAACAATTCCGAGGCGGCGTTGGTGCCGGCGCGGCGCTCACCGTCCGGTTGATTGCCTTGCGCGCCGGCGCCGGTGTTGATTAAAAGCGCGCACGCGAAGCTCGCAAAGATTGTGTTTGAAATTTTCTTCATTCTCATACTCCTTGGTTGTTCCCAAGTGCTCGTTCATTCATTTTCAAAAAAGAGGGGAAGACCTGCCAGCGTGGAAAAAAACTGACAGGTCTAACCCGGAGGATATGGGGGGACACTTGACACGACAACTAGCGCGTGTCATGCAGAAGGAACCTTTTTAAGTGCCGGCGAGAAACTTTGATGCTTGGATTTGTCTCCAGCGCCAAACAGGATTCCTTCTGAATGACAAAATCTATTTTAGAAATTCCGCAAGAACTGATCTTCGCGCACGACCGCGAGCTTGAGCACTTTGACTTCGTTCAACTCCGGGAAGTCAATATGCGCCACGTAGACTCCACTCGCTGCTGGTAAGCCGCGCTCGTTTTGCAAATCCCATTGGGCGAACTGCGCTTCGCTGTCTTTCATGATGGTGCGCACGAGCACGCCCGCCAGCGTAAAAATCCGGATCGTAGCTTTCGAGGGCAGATGGTTGAACGTGACGTAACGGTTGAAGCGGTTAGCTTCGGCGCGATTCAGCCCGACATAAGGATTCGGGAAGACATTCACCAAATCCAGATCGGCCTTTGCCAGAGCCACGTCGTGCGTTGGGCCATGGCTCGAAAACGTGAATTTGTCCGCAGAGGTGTTCACATTGGGCGCGGTGAAATCAATCAAGAAAGCCGCGCCTAACGGCTCGCGCGTGCCGCGTTGATCGAGCCACAACACCCATTGCACCGGGCCGCCATCGGTGAGATGCACCGACATGAAATCCGTACCGCCGGCTGTGGGATTCCAACGCGCGCCCGTCGGGTCGTAATCCGTGTCGAGAATGAAGATGTAATTGAAACGGATATCGCCGCCGTTGAGGTTCACAAAATTGGGATCGTCAGCCGCATATTGCTTATGCAAATCCCATTGTCCGTTGCGGTCGCGATCGCGCACGACGACTTCCAATTGCCGCGGCGGATTGCTTTCCGTATCGAACACACGAAACGGCACTTGCGTGTTGCCGAGATAAGCATTGAGCGCAAAGCCTTGATAGCGATAGGCAAGCTGGCCCGCGCCTGCCGGAAGTTGATACGGCTCGCCGATATCATACTGCGCGTTGCCGTTCAAATCCGTGAAGCTTTCTTTGGCAAAAAATTCCACGCGAATGTTTTTGTAATTCGCGGCCGGCAGGTTCGAGCCGTTGAAATTCAAGCCGAGAAATGCGCCGCCGAAAAAGATTTCGCCGCCGTGGCTGCCGCCCGTGACCCAACGCGCGCCTTCGTCGTGATGGGTGATGCCTTGCAACGGCGGACCGGCAACGATGACTTGCAAACCTTCCGTGATGAGGTAATTGCTGTCGCCCAATTGATTGCGTTGCCCGTTGAGCAAAACTTTTCCGGAAGTCGTGTTGCGCAGCGTCCACGTGGCCGTGTCGCTGAACGTGACTTCATATGACGCATCCGCAGTTTTGCTGGGATCAATAACGACGGGCGTCACGGAGCCATCACTGATGCCGCTTTCGTGTTTTGTCGTCATCGTATCGCCGACAATGGTGCGAAAGCGCACGCCGGGCTTCGTGGTTTGCGGCACCACCGTAACGACCGAGGGCGAGCTTTCCAAAGTTTTCACCGTAAGGCCGTCGGTGTTGTTGAAGTTGTAGGCCGTCACCGCGAAGAAATAGGTTTGGCCGTTGATCAACGGCTTTTCCCGAAAACGATCGCGATCTAAGGTCACCGTGCGTTGAATGCCGCTGTTTCTGCCGATTTGCACCGGCAACTGCAACACGAGGCCGGATTGTTGATCGAACGTTTCTTGCGCGATGGTGGTGACTTCATCCACGCGGTCAAACGTGCCGAGCTTGATGCCTTGGCCAATCGGCGCGCCGGCGGAAGGCAATTGATAAACATTATAACCTTGGAAGTCGTAACCTTTGTTTGGGAGTTGTTCGGTCTTATTCACTTCCGCGGCATTCTCGCCCCAGTTCAGCAAGATCTGACCATCCAATTCCGTGGCCGTAAGAAAGGGCGATTGCGGCGGCTTGGGCAGATCAAACAGATTGTCGAACGCTTCTTGCGCGAAGCGATCCGTGAACTTCAACACGGAAATGCTCGAAAGACGATCGGAGCCGAGCGCTGCCATGGCGGCAACGACGACTTCTTGCGTATCGCCGAGCGCCATCGTGAACGGCCCGGAGTTCAACAACAAACGCCGATCACCGGGATTCGCATCGATCCAGCCCGTGCCTTTCACCGGATCGCCGGGCACGCGGAATTTGGTGACCTGATTGGTGGTGGGATCGATCCACGGCGTCGCCGGATTTTCCGGACGCGGACGGAAGCCGCGCAACAAATTCCACCACTGCAGCGTGCCGTTATAATCGCCGCCGCGCGTGGGATCGCTATCGGTTTGTCCCGCGGCAAAAAATGCGAACGAAGACATCGGCAGATTGCGAAAACCCGGGCGTTTCTTCAAACCGAAGATGGCTTCACTGCTGGCATCTGGCACGAGCGGGCCGGCGAAGAAATCATAACCCGAAGCCGGCGGCGGCAGATTGAGCTGCGAATAATTGCCGTCTTGCGAAACCGAGTTGTAAACATAACCCAAGCTCAACGTGGTATCGCTGCCGACAAAGTCATCGCCGGCTGCGCCGAGATCGGGATCGGCCCACGCGCATACGAACATGCTATCGATGGTCGCGGTCGCCGGCGTGGTCGCCGTGCCTTTATAGATCAAACGAAATTGTTTGAAGATGATATTACCCAATGGATCGGAACGGCGGTACGCCCACAGCGTGAGCTGCATTTCCAAACCGATCGAGGGCGAGCCATACATACTTTGCACCGCGCTTTGGCGCAAGTCGTTGGCAACGAGCCACACGACTTGATCCGCGCCCGCGACGCCCGGCTCATCCGCATCAGGGAAAAGTTTGGGCGTGCCATCGGCATTAAAGGCCGGCGCATACGCGCCGTCGTTGTTGGCGTCATAAAACGGCGCGCCTTTATGCGCGGGCCAATCGCGCCAATCATCGGCATATTGTTGCCGCACTTCTTCAACCTGCGCTTGCGTCACGTTCGCGGAAGAAATGAGATTCAATTCCGCCGCGTCTTGCCGCAGGTCCGCGGTCGGGTAATCCTTGCGCACGCGCCACACGCGATCGACGTTAATGCGATCGTTTAAATCTTCGGCAACGCCTTTCGAAGTAATCGCGCCCGGCACCGTGCCGATGCTAAAGGTTTGGCCGCCGACGCGAATCACGGGATCGCCGCCGTCATTCACTTTTCCGCCCCACACCAATCCGTCTTGGAAAATCGCGGTGGTGATGAGACTGCCGCGCGGAAAGTATAAACCCGAATTGCCGTCCGGCTGAATCGCGGAGCGGCCGTCGGAATAAATCCAGCTTGAAACTTGCGCAACGTTGATCAACGTTTGATTCGTTGCGGCGTTGACTTTGGCAAAACGCGAGCCTTGCCATTTCTTTTTTGTCCCTTCGTCCGCGGCGAATGCGCGAGGCGCGCTCAAACCCATCGCCAGCAAAAGAAGAAACGCGATAATTCTTTTCATTAAAAATCCTCCGAGGTTCTAATTGCAACCATTCGTAGTCCCGGCCCCTTGTGGGCCGAACTTCATGCACGTATCATTGCCCCGCAAGGGGGCAGGGCTACAAAACTTATTGTCACACTTTTACCCAAGAAGCCCGGCAGGCCGAGCTAAACCCGCCGAGCTTCTTTTATGGGAGAGAAGGATGATGCACGATAGCTGATTTGCTCGCTTGCGTCCTGCAAGCTGTCATTCCGAAGGAATCTTTTCTAGTGCTTGAGACAAAACCCGAATAATCTTTCTGCCCAGCGCTGAAAAGGATTCCTTTTGAATGACAGACCATGAGGTTAGAACTCCACCCGCGCGCCGAAGCGAATTTGGCGCGGCGGGCCGAGCAACTGCAAACCGAGAATGTCGGTTTCGCCTTGCGCGTAGTTATCGCCGTTGCCGCCGAGATTGATGGCGCGGTACAACGCTACAAAAGGATCGCCGCCATTGGCCGAAATGATCGGGCCGCTCAATTCCGGATTGTTCAAGAAGCCGTCATCATACGCATTGCCCGTGCGGCGATAGACGTTGACTACGTTTTGACGATTGGTGAGATTCTGCACGTACATGTAGAAGTTCAATCCCAAGCGGCCGACGTTGACGGTTTTGTCCAAGCGCAGATTGAGATCATAATTCCACGGCGTGAGCGAAGCATTCACGGCCTCCAGCGGACGGCGCGAACGCGGATCGGTTATTTGACCGCCGATCGAAGCGTCTTGCTGGCCGAACTCACCTTCGGAACGGGTGAAGGGATGGCCGCTGGTGAAGTTCAACAAGAGATTCAAACCCAACTGCTGCAAGATCGGGCCGCCGTCGCCTTTGTTGAAGCGATAATCGAAGCTCGCGGACCCGCGCTGCGGGCGGTTGAAATCAAGCGGAGAAATAATGCTCGGCACTTGCGTCACTTGCTCGATGCCGGCCACCGAAGTGTTGGCCGCGGAGCCTGTGCCCAAAGAGCGCGAGAAGGTGTAGTTGATTTGCCCGGCCATGCGTTTGGTGCGGCGCAAAGTAAGCGAAAGCTCCGCGCCCGCGGTCGTTGCAAAGTCGCCGTTCACGAGCACGTTATAATCACTCGCCGATGAAGTCGGATCGACCGACACACGCGAGAATTGAATTTGATCTTCGATGTTCTTGTAATACACCGTGAGATCAAACGCCGCGGCGTCGCTGAATTGCTGGCTGAAACCGACTTCATACTGCGTGGTCTTTTCCGGATTCAAACCGAGGCCAATCACGTTCGTGCGGAAAGAAGTGCCACCCGTGAACAACGCATCATACCACGAAGAGCCGTTGTACAGCGAATTGAATTGCGGCGCTTGCACGAACTTGCCGTATTGCAAATGGAACACAGTGCGATCGGTCACCGGGAACGCCAAGCCCAAACGCGGGCTTAATTCGACCGCTGCGTTTTTCTTTACGAGCTGATCCGAGAACAAACCTTGATTGGTGCGATCCCAGGGCGGATTCGTAGGATCGGCAAACTCGAAATCATCGTTGTCGATCACATCCACGCGCAAGCCCGCGTTGATGACGATATCGCGCGCTTCAAATTTGTCTTGCGCATAAAAAGACAGAAACGAAGGATGACGCGGACCATCGACGCCTGCGCTATTGATTTCGTTGCCGAATGTGTCGTAGCCATAAGTCAATCTCTGCGACGCGCCAGTGAGCGTACGGAAAGAGCCGACCGCTTCGGGATCGCCCGCGAGCGCGCCGCGATAATCATCCGGATTTTGCCGCGCGGCTTGCAATTGCGTGCG
>CAYNDW010000309.1:0-7291 GCA_964395375.1 uncultured Cytophagia bacterium | reverse complement strand
CGACGGGGGCATCGCCCTCGCGGACTTGCCGGAGCAGATTCGCAAGGGCGAGGCGCTGCCATGCACCAGTCCACAATATGATCGTATGGCCTCTCTGCGCGAGGCCCGGCAAAAGTGGGTGGAGCAGTTTGAAAGAAAATATCTCATCGATTTGCTGAATCAATACAATGGCAATATCAGTCGGGTCGCGCGCCGCGCCGGCGTGCATCGCATGACGATCTATCGCATGCTGAAGAATTACGATATCACGATCACACCGCGCCGCGCGGAATAGCAAAGATTTAATCCGGTTATCTCAGTTCAACCAATGCGGGAGGATTTTATGTCGTTTTCCACAACCGTTGTCAACGGCCGTCAGCGCCTAAGCGCGCCGGAAGAGAAACAAACTTTGGCCGCGCATGCCGCGCCGGCGCAAATCATTCCTCCGGCCGGCCTCAACGAACAAGACTTCAAGCGCAAGGTCATCAACGATCTGCTCGGCCACCTCGACTATCAATCCGCGGAACAGAACGGCGTGGTGGAAGTTAGAAAAGAGGAGATTGCGCAAGAGTTGGAGCGGCTTTCCGCGCGCACGTTGATTGCGTGGTATGAGGCGTTTCTTTTGGTGCGCAGCGAAATGATGTACGGCGGCGACGAGTTAAATGGTTTGCGCATCATCGATCATCCCGCGGATATTTTACGCAAGCTCATGAAGAGCGATCCGGAGTTTGATATTCAGCAATATATTTTTTAAACCCGCCTGCGCTTTCGCGCAAGACCAGGTGCGACGAAGCGCGAGCGCGACCGCACGGCGCACCTCAATGAGAAAGGCACAGCCATGGAAGATTCATTAGGAAATTTTTTTGCCATTATCCTGGTTTCGTTTTTACTTGGCATCGGCGGTTATGTGATCTTTAGCCTGAGAAAACGCTTGTTCCTCGCGAGTTTTCCCACGGGCGAAAAAAGAAAAACTATCATGAGCGAACTGGCGCGCATGAAACAAGAAAACCAAGCGCGCACGGATATGCTGAAATATCTTCGACAACAGGGCCTCGACAAGAGCGTGGCGAATTTGTTGGCGGGCGAAGCGGAGCGAAAATTCCAGCGCGAGCATGGCGGCGCGCAAGCGGCGAGCGGGCGTGGTATGGAAGCGAAGCCGCCGGTCAGCGCTCAGCGCGGCCATAAAAACGCGGAACAACTGCGTCTGCATAGTCAGGTCTGAGTTTTTTCTTCAACAAGAATTATGTTGCAACGGCTTTTACTCTGCGCCTGCGAAACCCGTGCAGTGCGCGAAAAAGCCGTTCGAAGGCTGCGCGTATTTTGGGGGGCAGGAGTTTTAAGCTGCCGAGTTAGAAATAAAAACCTCGCGAAAATAGTTTTTCGCGAGGCTTTTATTTTTTGAAAAGAATCTTTTGCTTGCAGCTTGGCCGTGCGGGCTGCGCGTTTACTACTCTGAGCACGATATTCTTTAAGTTTGAGTATCAACAAAAGCCGCGATTGACAATGGTTTTGTGAATATCAAATTAAAGTATTTCATGCTCCGAGTAGTAAGCGCCGCGCGCAACTCAAACCTCAAGGTCGAGCCAACGCAGCCACTTGCAACGCCGCGGCAAATTCGTTCGCGTTCGCATAGCGCTGCTCGCGTTCTTTGCGCAAGGCCTTTGCAAGCGCTTCATCAAATCCGCCGGGCAGCGCGCTATTTAACTCCGAAGGCGGAATCGTCGCGCCGGAAACGATGCGATGAGAAATCGTCGCCATACTCTCTCCGACAAATGGACGCTGCCGCGTCGCCATTTCATACGCCACCACTCCTAACGCAAAGATATCCGAACGCCCATCGACTTTGTCTCCGCGAATTTGTTCGGGCGACATGTAATTCGGCGTGCCGAGCAAAGCGCCTTCTTGCGTGAGGCTCGAAGAAAAAATATGCGCGACGCCGAAGTCCATGAGCTTCACCACGCCCTCGCGCGTGAGCATGAGGTTCGCCGGTTTGATATCGCGATGCACCACGCCGCGTTCGTGCGCATACGCGAGCGCCGCACAAATCGGCGCGAGCAACTTCACCATTCTCTCCACGGCCAACGGCGCTTCGCGTTCGAGCAACTCCTCAAAAGTCTTCCCCTCCAAATATTCCATCGCAATGTAAGAATACGGCCCGGCTTCGTCGGTTTGATAAATCGTCACGATGTTCGGGTGGCTTAATGCGCCCGCGGCTTGCGCTTCGTGCAAGAAGCGTTGTCGCATACGCTCATTCGAGGCGCTTGAAAGCCCGGCAAGTGGACGAATCGTTTTGACGGCCACGCGACGATTTATTTTCGGATCGCGGCCTTCATAAATTTTTCCCATAGCGCCCGCGCCTAGCTCGCGCACAATTTCATAAGGCCCGATGCGACGCGGCATTTCTTCCGCTTGCGTAGCTGCAAAGCTGGACGCAGGCGATTGCGCGCCGGTCCATTGGTGCGACCTGAGGCCAAGACCGCCCACGAGGCACGTGCTCAAAATTAAGCTGACCGGCTGGAACCACAGATCGATGCTGGCAAAAGCTCCGAAAGCCGCGACCCAAAGCGTCAACGTGAGGCCAAAGAGCGCGACTCCGGCATAGAGCCGCGACCATTTCATGCCCGCTGCAAATGCGAGCGCGGCAAACAAAGCCATCGTCGCAAGCTCGGCTACGAGCATACTTTTTTTCCGCACGAGCGTTTCTCGCCGCAAAATGTTCGCGGTTGCGGTCGCAAGTTTTTCCACGCCGGGCAAACGCGCACTCGTGGGCGTGCGCAAAAAATCTTGCGTGCCCGCGGCGGTCACGCCGATGAAAATAATCTTATTCGCCAACCGCGCGCCGGCTGTATTCGCAAAAATTTCCGTCGCCGAAAGCAGCGGAAACGTTCCCTCGGTGCCATAGTAGTTGATCAAGCTGCGTCCTTGCTCCTCCAGCGGGAGAAAAATTTTGCCGACTTGAATTCCTGCTCCCACTTGCACGCTTACTTCGCCGCGCGTGAGGTGTTGCGCCAATATCGCAATTTGCAAAGGCAACGAAGGCAGATAGGATTCGCCGTAACGCACGAGATGATTTTCCCAGCGCACGGTTTCGCCCTCAGGCAAAATATTGATGTGCCCGCCGGGTGAGCTGGTCCCAAGTAAGCTCGCGGTCGAATGAAACAACTTCGTCGCGGAGGGAATAGGAAGATCGCGCAACGCATGCGGCGCGTCAAAAAGAATGAGCGCGCTTGCGGCGATGGGTTCGGGCAGAGTTGGATTCGGTATTGCCGCGGGCAAGTTGAAATCGGAGAAATAATAAGGCAACACGACACGGCTGCGCCCGCTTGCATCGCGTGTGTTATGCATCGCTTGCGCGAGCGCCGTCGTTCCCGTGCTGTCTTCCGGTTTGTCGTGCAAAATAAAATCGCAGACGATCAAGTCCGCATTCGCGTTCGCCACGCGCCGCACCAATTCCGCAATCCGCGCGCGCGGCCACGGCCATGCGCCATAATGTTGCAGGCTCGCGTCATCGAGCGCAACGATCGCGATGCGGTCGCCGGGCGAAAGCTTGCCGCGCACTTTGAAGAAGAGATCGAGATTGGCGAACTCCAGGCGTTCAAGGAGGGAGGAAAAAGGCAGAAGCCCGGCGTGCAACAATGCGAAGCAAATGCAAACGGCCAGTGCGAGTGCCGCAAACCATTTCATGATCATCGCTCCGCGGCCAAATCGCGATCGCGGTCTTGATTCCAGCGCGCCCACGCGAGATCATTGCCTTGATCTTCGAACGGACGAGGTTCGCTCGGCTTGCCGTTTTTCGCAATCACTAATTCTTGATACGCGCGCACCATTCGAATCCACTCTTCCGTGGTGATTTGGCGCGGCCCGGGAACTTGTTGCGGCGGCCCGAGGCGTTGCGGCGCAGTGCCAAGCGGATTCGCGCGCACGCTGACCGCGCCTTCATACACGCGCACGCTCGTTACGCTATCCGGCGCAACCACGACGCGATAGACCGTGCCTTGCACGCCCGCAATGGCCGTGGGCAACTTCACTTCAATCTTGGGCGGTTTATCAAGAAAAAGCGTGACGCGCGTCCAAATCGAGCCGACGCTTAAAGAGAAGCTGGCTTGATATGAATTGGTTGCGCTGCGCGTCGAGGCCGGACGATGGAGCGCGACAATTTTCAAATGCGAATTTGCGGCAAGACGCATCACGCTGCGATTGTCCAACACCAACTCCGCGCGGCCGTCTTTGCCGGTGGTGATTTCATCATTGGGCTTCAAGATTAAATTCGGCGGCGCAGGTTTGAACGCGTTTACGCCGCTGCGATAGCGCACCTCGCCTTCGGCCAAAGTCAACACCGCGTTCGCCGCTTGCGTGCGCAGCAACTCGGGCGCGGGGTTCGCGGCTTGTCGTATGGGCAAGAACAGTGTGTCCCCGGCATGAATAAGGTTCAAATCTGCAATATGCTGATTCGTGCGCTGCAGCGCGGCAAAGAGTGAGTCGTTGAAAAAACCATAATAGCGGAGCGCGAGATAGCTCGCCGAATCGCCTTTGCGCACAACGCGGGTTTCGTGATTCGCCGCGCCCTGGCTTTTATAATAGTGGCCGAGTAAGATAATTGCCACAAGCGAGAACAAGCCAATGCTGCGAACTGCTCCGGGCTTATGCTCTGAAAGATTCGGGAAGGCAAACATAAAACTCGACCTTTGCGATAAAGTTTCGACTTCACACTTCGCGAAAAATAAAACGCCGCCCGCCCACTTCGATGCGATCATTGAACGAAAGTTTGGCGTTCATCACCAGCGCGCCGTTGAGGCGCACGCACGGCTGCGCGGTTTCACTGCAAATGTAAAACTCGGTGCCGCGCTGCGCAATCGAGGCGCGAATCTTCTCGCGCGCGGGAACGCGGATATCAACCGCGCCTTCGTTGCCCAATGCGGCTTTGCCGTTGGCAATGGCGAACACCGCGTTGTTGGCTTCATTGATCAGCATGCCCACCGTGCCCGTGCTCGGCTCCGAGGGTAGATGCGGCGCGGCAAAGCTGCGCGTGTAGAGTTTGGTCAATTCTAGACGCAACGTGGCTAGCTCGTGCTCGTCGCTGAAGGTCAATTCATACGCGCCGATTTTGATTTCATCACCGTCGGTGAGTAAGGTGGGCGCAGCGATGCGATGTCCGTTGATCAAAACGCCGTTGGTGCTATTGAGATTTTCGATTTTAAACTGAGCACTGCCTTCCGGGCGCAAACGCGCATGCACCCGCGACACCGTGAGATCGGCCAAGCGCACTTCATTGCCCGGCTCGCGGCCAATCTTGATTTCCTCGCGCGTCAACTCTACTTCCGAGAGCAACGTGCTGTCTTTTCGAATACGCAGTCGCGCCATCAGTTTTTTAATATGGGCTTGACGAGGTGGTTGCACCTCGCGGTGCTTTCAGGAGTTATCGATTTTTCAAGCATGAGCTTTTGCCTTTCAATTCAAAGCCGCCGATTAGTGTGTTACCTTTCACGGGAGCACCCTCCTTCCCTGTCATTCAGAAGGAATCTTTTTAAGTCAAACCACAGTGCTTATGCCGAAAAAGATTCCTCCTGAATGACAACGCTGAGGGAAATAAACCGGTCCTGCGATTTGTGACACACTCGTTTGATTAAAAGCGTTTGCGCAATAAACGGCGCGGGGCGAATGAAATTTTGATTTTGGGAGAGAGCCAAACGCAGTTCTAAATTCTGATAAGCTGTCTTTGCGCGATTATTTTTCCACGACACCTGCTACGGCTTGAAGCCGTTGGTGATCGGCATGCGGCGATCCTTGCCGAAATTCCGTTGCGTGATCTTGACGCCCGGCGGCGCTTGCCGGCGTTTGTATTCCGCGCGGTCAATGAGTCGAATGACTTCGCCGGCCGTGCGTTCCGGCATGCCCTGCGCGATCATTTCGTCATAGCTACGATCATGTTCAACATACTCCGCAATGATACGATCGAGCACGTCGTAGGTCGGCAACGAATCTTGGTCGGTTTGATCGGGCTTCAACTCCGCGGTGGGCGCGCGCGTGATCGTGCGTTCGGGAATCACGGGCGCTTTAAAAATTTGGGTATTGGTCCATCGCGCTAGCGCATAGACCAGCGTTTTAGCCACGTCTTGCAACACGGCGAAGCCGCCGCCCATATCGCCATAAAGCGTGCTATAACCCACCGCGGACTCGCTCTTGTTGCTGGTGGATAAAACGAGCCAGCCAAACTTATTGGAGAGCGCCATGAGCAAAATGCCGCGCACCCGCGCTTGTAAATTTTCTTCGGTAAGATCGCGCGCGAGTTTATTGAACGCGCCGGCCAATACTTTTTCAAATGCCAATACGGGCGCTTCGATGGGTAACGTGAGCGTGCGCAGCTTAAGGTTGCGCGCCAAAGCTTCGGCGTCTTCGCTGCTCACGGGCGAAGTGAAGCGGCTGGGCATGAGCACGCCGATCACATTTTCCGCGCCGAGCGCGACGGTTGCGATCGCCGCGGTCAACGCCGAATCGATGCCGCCACTCAAGCCGAGCACGACTTGCTGGAATCCGTTTTTGCGCACGTAGTCGCGGGTGCCAAGAACGAGCGCCGCGAAAACTTCGTCGAGCGGTTCGCGCGTTGCCTCAATGCTTGGCGCTCGACTCACGCCGGTCCGGTTTGCTATCGGCGTGGTAATTTCCGCCTCGTGCAACGTGAAGCGGCTGGAGGTCGCCTCCGATGGGCGCGGCAAATCCGTGGGCAAATCCAAATCGGCAATGATGATTTCTTCCTCGAATTGCTGGCTGCGCAACAGCAGTTGTCCCTCCGGCCCGTAGATCAAAGCCTGGCCGTCAAACACCAATTCATCCTGCCCGCCGACTAGATTCACATAAACAAAATGCGCGCGGCAACGTTGCGCAAGGTGCGAGACCAGCTGCTCGCGCTCCAAGCCTTTTCTATAATGATACGGCGAGGCGGAGAGATTGATGATGACCTGGGCGCCCTGCGCGGCTTCAAACTCGGAAATTCCCTCCTGCGCCCAAATGTCTTCGCAGATGTTAATGCCGAGGCGAAGCTGATTCCACTTGAGCACGAGCGGTTGCGCGCCCGGCGTGAAATAGCGCTGCTCATCGAACACGCCATAGTTGGGCAAGCAAATTTTATGATACGTGGTGAGGAGTTTGCCGTTGGCGCAAACGGCGGCGGCATTATAGCGGCGGTGATTTTTTTTTTCAACAAAGCCGGCGATCACGGTGAGGCCGTGGCTGGCTTGCGCGAGGGCGGCCATGGCCTTGTGATTGGCCGCAAGAAAATCTTCACGCAAGATCAAGTCTTCCGGCGGATAGCCGC
>CAYNDW010000308.1:0-7294 GCA_964395375.1 uncultured Cytophagia bacterium | reverse complement strand
TAGATTAGAGGCCTTATTTGCAAGATCGCACCGCGCGTGGTGCGATTTTGCAGGAAAGTGAACAGCCCGGAGTGCGATTTTGCAAAAAGTACAAAGCGCGGTGTAAACTTGTATCGCAAAACCATTCATTATCAACTGATAAGACAATGGCTTTTGATTGAGCACAAACGGTTAGACAACGCTTGGCACTTCGCAACGACGCCTGATCAAGGCCTCAAAGTTCATTTTCTATGTTCTAACAGGAACAAGGAGGATTTTTGTCATGGCTAGCAAATTGGAAATCGCGTCCCCGGAAAAAAGCCAAAAGGCAATTGCGCTCATCGAAAAATATATTGCGATGGAGCATGCCCAAAGCGATTTTGAGCGCATGCTCGGCTTACCACCAACCAAGCCAACCTACAAGCCGGCCTCCAACAACCAAACAATGCGTCAAAGTTATCCTCAAGTTGATATGAAAATCGTCAGTGTCGCCGGATATTTGAGTGGAGGGACAGTCAATCCAAACGATGATGCAAAATTGGCGGAACTCGCATTCCGAGCGATTCAGCACTACGCCTCGCTGCCCAAGGTGCAAATTTTCTTTTTGCTGCCTTACAACCTGAGAAAAAAAGTGATTATCGAAGGTGCTGCCATTCCTTCGGAAGAGCAGTGCCGCCTTTTTGCAGGCACTGAAAATCTTTTACTCGAAATTTATGAGGAGCTTTCCCAAGGCGAGGTTATTACGGACAAGCTTGTTGATAGAAAAATCGACCTATTGCTGACTTCACTGCAAACCGAAGAAAAGCCGTCTTCTGCGCACGTTCAAGAAGATAGCAAAAAAGCGTGGTGGCAATTTTGGAAAAAAGAACTGATTGATCAAGCCGAAGCCCAACCGAAGGCCGACGCCTCGCTTCAAAGCCAAACTGATGTTGAAAGCAAGAAAGCGTTGCCACACAAGATTGCCGGTGCGCCCCAAGCTCTTGCTGACGAGAAAGCGCCTCACGTCGTTTGGAAAAAAGATATGCAGGTGAGCGCGCAAGGAGATAGATACTGGATTTTTGTCGAAGGCAAACAACTCACTGCAAATGAAGGCACATTTGCGTGGTCCGACAGTGATGGCTTGGTCTTCGCAAAAGGAAGGAAACAGTATTATCTGCTCAAAAACTTTAAAGGAATCAAAGACAGCGAATTGCACCCTGCCGAGTTGATTGCTTCTCCCGATGCTGCACTATGGAAGAGGATGCTTCAACCAGGGACACAGAATGACTGGTTTTGGTTTTTTTGTGACGGCGAATTACTAGCCGGCACGGACCGCATTAAAATCACAAACGCGAATCCGGATGCGCTCGTTTACGTTAAAGAAACGCTGCAGTATTATTTGCTTGAAAATTTCTTCAATACCGCTGATAATCAGTTGCGCGCTGCGAAATTAGTCTCGGCTCCAAATACGGCTTTATGGAAAAGAGTTCTGCAGCCGGATGGAAAAAATGATTGGTACTGGTTCTTTATTGACGGCGACCTGGTTGCAGGCACTGACAGTGTCAAAATTTTATTGGTTGACCATGACGCCCTGATTTATTTCAAACCAAACCGGCAATACTATCTGCTCAAAAATTATCTCGATTTGCCGGATGGTCAGCTACGCGCTTCGGCACGAATTCCTTCGGCCAGCGCAGCTCTCTGGAAAAGGGTTGTTGATACAGAGCCTCAAAAAGGCAATTTTTGGTTTATAATTGAAGGGGAATTTCACGCAGGCGATAGACTCACGTCGTCGTGGACAGGTAATGATTTGCTTGTTTATGCCAAAGAAACCAAGCAATACTATTTGTTCAGAGATTTCAACAATGCGTTAGATAACTCGTTTCGATCAGCAGAAATTGTTTCTACCGGCGCCGCCGTCCAAAATAAATCTCAGAGTGATGACGGGAGAATGCTTTTAAATGAAGGGGCTCTGGCACGCAGCCTTAGACGATGCGAGGCTTGCGGTGCCATGGGTATGCAAGTCGGCCTCTTTACTTTTATGATTTCAGGTGGACAAACACAGCAACCACATGAGCATCAGTGGATGCACACTTCTGAGCAAAGCGTATTAAACTTTACTTTTCGTGGGAACGAATCTTCTTATCTCAACGCGATTGCAACGAAACTCAAGGGTATGAGAGAATGGTTGCAGAAGGAAAGTGAGGCTCGGTTTGTCCTCGCCGAGGCTCGCGAGCGAATTGATAAGCTAACCCAAACTGAGCAGATGCAAAACCAATCAAAGCCCCCTGTCTCGCCCAAGTCGTCGCCATCGACTTCATCGGTTCAAGCGGCACTTTTGGATGTTATCAAAACGACTTTGAGGGATCATCTCAATAGGGTCAAAAAGAGCAACGCCTCGATTGTTCCATTCATTGACCAATTCTTGGGTGAAGGACAAATCCTGTTGCTTGCCAAGGAAGCGGAGCGACATTTAGTTATGGTGTTAAATGATGGCAAGCAACATAGCTATGCTCTACCTCTAAAGCCGGTATTCTATCACATCAGTGCCATGCCGGCTGATTTGGGTCAGGCCAAAGAAATATTCGTTCGTACTTATGGGGGTTACACCAAATTTATGGAGCAAACCTGGGGCTCAGACCAATTCAAAAACTCTGGATGCTCCATATGGTGCCACATTATTCTGGGAAAAAATGCGGCAGGCGTATGGATTCATATGTCGATCTTTCCAGTTCTTGAAGAAGCTTTTACGTATTTAAATGGGATCATATATCCGATCGAACTCTTGACACCACAAGAGCGTCAACAAATAGGTCTATAACGCAATAACAATGATCACTTTCAATCCCTTCCCCGGCCTGCGGCCGTTCGAGGCGCGCGAGAATCATCTCTTCTTCGGGCGCGAAGGCCAAAGCGATGAATTGCTTGCGCGGTTGCGGCGGCATCGCTTTCTCGCGGTGGTCGGCACTTCGGGCAGCGGCAAGTCTTCGCTCGTGCGCGCGGGCATGCTGCCGGCATTGCACGGCGGCCTCATGAGCAAAGGCGGCTCGCATTGGCGTATCGCCGTGTTCCGCCCCGGCAACGCTCCGATTGCAAACATGGCTTTCGCCTTGAACGACGCGGAAGTCTTTGCCGCGCAACGCAGCCACGCGCAGATGGAGCAGCGCTTCACCGAGACGACTTTGCGCCGCGGCAAGATGGGCTTGATCGAAGCCATCGAAGAAGCGCGCTTGCCCGCGCATGAAAAAGTTCTGCTCGTCATCGATCAATTCGAAGAGCTGTTTCGTTTTAAACAAAGCGCGGCTTCCATTGAAGGCGAGAACGAGGCCGCGGCCTTCGTGAAATTATTCCTCACTGCCACGCAGCGCGACGCGCCTCCCATCTATGTCGTGCTCACCATGCGCTCGGATTACCTCGGCGATTGCGCGCAGTTTCGCGATCTGCCCGAAGCCATCAATGACAGCCAATATCTCATTCCACGCATGACGCGCGACCAGCGCCGCCAAGCCATCACCGGACCGATTGCCGTGGGCGGCGGCCACCTCACGCCGCGCCTCGTGAATCGTTTGCTGAACGACGTGGGCGATAATCCCGATCAGCTTCCGATCTTGCAGCACGCGCTCATGCGCACGTGGGATTATTGGGCGCGCCATCATCGCGGCAACGAGCCGATCGATCTACCGCATTACGAGGCCATCGGCAGCATGGCAAACGCGCTCTCGCTCCATGCCGATGAAGCCTACAATGAATTGCTCTCGCCGGCCAGTCAATCAATCGCAGAAAAACTTTTCAAGGCGCTCACGGAGAGGGGCGAAGACAATCGTGAGATTCGCCGGCCGACTTCATTGCGCGAAGCAAGCGCGCTGGCCGAGGCGGAAGAAAGAGAAGTCGCGCACGTGGTCGAAACGTTTCGCAAGCCCGGTCGCACGTTTCTCATGCCGCCCGTTGAAGTGCCGCTGCGCTCGCACACGCTCATCGACATCTCGCACGAGAGTTTGATTCGCAATTGGCAGCGTTTGAAAACGTGGGTGGAAGAAGAAGCCAAATCCGCGCAGACGTATCGCCGCCTCGCGGAAACGGCGATGCTCAATCAAGCCGGGCAAGCGGGCTTGTGGCGCGATCCGGATTTGCAAATCGCCTTGCACTGGCAAAAAGAAAATCGCCCCAATGAAATGTGGGCGCAGCGTTATCACGCCGAGTACGCGAACGCAATTTCTTTTTTAAACAAAAGCCAAGTCGCGCGCGACGCGGAGCTTGCAGAGAAGGAAGCGATTCGCCAACGCGAATTGCAGCAAGCGCAAGCTTTGGCGGAAGAGCAACGCAAACGCGCGGAAGAACAGGCCCGCGCCGCGAGTCGCTTGCGCCGCCGCGCAGTGATTTTGACGTTCGTGGGATTGATTGCAGCGCTCACGGCCGTGGCGGCGTTCATTCTCTATGGCCGCGCGGAGTATCAAAAGCAAGAAGCGCAAACCGCGCGTCTCTTGGCCGAGCGCAAAAGAATCGAAGCGGATAGCGCGCGTGTTGCCGAAGCGAGAGCACGCGCATCCGCGGATGCCGCAAAACTTTTTGCCCTTGCGGAAAAAAATCGCGCCGAGCGCGAGCGTCTGCGCGCGGAGACGCAACGCGCGTTGGCCGAACGGCGCAGAAAGCTCGCGGATAGTCTGCGTGTGCAAGCCGACGATGCCCGCGACTTTGCCGAGCTGTTGAAAAACGAGGCCGACAGTCTGCGCGTGCAAGCCGAGCGTTTGCGCGACATTTCGCTCGCGCGCTATTTGGCCGCGCAAGCGCCGCTCGAAGAGAACGACACGCTCGCCGTGCTGCTCGCGCATCAAGCTTATCTTTTTAATAAAGACAACGCAGGCAATCTAGACGCAGAAGTTTATAACGCGCTGCGCGAATCGCTCAATCGCCCCAGTTTTCTTGCGGGCGGCCCGGATACATTGCGCGGCCACACCGATTGGGGCCGTGCCGTTGCATTTGGCCCGAAAGGCTTGGTGCTCGCTTCGGGCAGCGCGGATAGCACCATCAAGCTTTGGCGTTTGGAGAATGAACAACTGCAGCTCACTTCCTTGCGCGGCCACAACGCGAGCGTGCGCACGTTAGCCTTCAGTCCCGACGGGCATTGGCTCGCCTCGGGCAGCGACGATCACACCGTGCGTTTGTGGAATCTCGATCAACTCAATGCTGCGCCGCGCATTTTTACCGGACACACGGATTGGGTGTGGGTCGTTGCGTTCAGTCCCGATAGTCGCACGTTGGCTTCCGGCAGTCTCGATCAAACCTTGCGACTGTGGTCTCTCGCTGCGCCGCAAAGTGCGCCGGTGGTTTTACGCGGACACACGGCTAGCGTGCGCGCGCTCGCCTTCAACGCGAACGGCTATGCGCTCGCTTCCGGCAGTAATGATGGTTTGGCGCTGTTGTGGGACGTGCGCAAACCCGAATCGCCGCCGCGCCGCTTGCAGCACGAAGAGGCGGTGCGCGCCGTGGCCTTCAGTCCGAATGGCGATTATCTCGCCACGGGCGATGAAGCGCATCGCGTGTGGCGTTGGGATTTGGAGGGCGGAGATAAACCGCGCTGCGAATTTCGCGGCCACAACGGCCCGATCAATGCCGTGACGTTCAGCCCGGATAACAAGATCATCGCCTCCGCGAGCGCGGACGGCACCGCGAAATTGTGGGACGCGCAGAAGCCGGCGATCGGAGAGTTGGCAACGCTCGCGCACGGCTATTGGGTGTGGTCCCTCGCGTTCAATCAAGACGGCACGCAGCTCGCGACCGCGAGTTCGGATAATCAAATTCGTTTGTGGGTGGCGCGGCTCGACGTTCTCGCGCGGCGCGCGAAAGAGAAAGCCGAACGCGAGCTCACGCCGGAGGAGTGGGAAAAGTACATCGGCAAAGAGGGCCGCGATCTTCCATATGAGCGGGTGCGCAGGCCGCGAGGGAAGTAATTCTATTTGGTCTTGCCCACGAAACACCCGAAATAGGCAAAAAAAGGTTTCGGGTGTTTCGTGGGCAAGAGTTGAATGGGCTAGTATCTCTAAAGGCGATTCGGTGCAAAAAAAGCAAAAATTTTCACGCAAAGACGCAGAGCCGTAAAGGTTTCGCAAAGAAAACTTTGCGGGTTCTTTGCGGCTTCGCGCCTTTGCGTGCGCTTTTGATTTTCTTTTGAGCTGCGGCTCGTCCGCGCCGTATAGGATCTGATTTCATAAAAAGGATTGGCCTCTTGGACAGCGACAAGCTCAATGCTTGGACGAATTTCATCTCGAAGTTGATCTGGCTCATCATCGTCCTCCTCGTCGCGGCGGGCGTGGGCAAATGGCTGCTCACGCAAAAGCCCGAGGCCAAGCCGCAAGCGATTGAGCCCGTTGTGAAGCCGATCCCCAAACCGCCGATTGATTGGGCCCAAGTCGATCGCGATCTCGTGGCCGCGCTCACTCATGCGCACGCGCTCGCGGAAACCTCGGCCACGCAGCGCCTGCAAGCATGGGGCGATCACATGATGGTGCGCGTCGATGAAGATTTTCTCGAATGGTACTTCGACTATTGGACGCAGCAGCGCCTCGGTTTGAAAAGTTTGTGGTATTGGACGCTGCATCAAGCGCTCGAGAATCAGCCCGACGCCGCGGAGGCGATCACCGAAGAGATTCAAAACGAATTCGCCAAGCGCGTGTTGCGCCCGGAGATCGCGCAGTTGGAAATGGAGCGCATCGCGGAAGACATGCTCCACGTTTACGTGAACGCGCTGACCGCGCTGCTCGCCGCGATTCCGGACAAGTATGAAATTCCACAACCCGATTGGGAACGTTATCTCGATGACATTGCGGTATTGACTTCCAAAGCGGAAGGCAATCGCCGGACGCCGCTCACGTTGAAAGCGATTACCGCCACGAGCATGGGCGGCGGCGTGGCGCTCGCGCAAGCATTCAGTCCGGCCATGAAAAAGATCGGCGGCAAAGTTTCCGCGAAGCTTGCGGCCAAAGGCGCCAGCAAAGTTGCCGGCAAAACCGGCGCGAAAGTCGCGGGCAAGTTCGGTGGAAAATTTCTCGGCGCCATCGTGGGCCTCGGCGTGATCATGTGGGACGTGTGGGATCATTACGAAACCAAGCAAGTCGAGCGCCCAATCTTGCAAGAAGCGCTGGCGGATTATTTTGTCGAAGTGCGGCACGATCTGCTTTACGAGCCGGAGTCCGGCATGATGGCGCTTGTGAACGAAATCGAGGACAGCATCATCGCCTCCCTGCGCACGCAGCCCGTGCAGCCGGAGGCAGGCATTGCGGGGGATTCGCTCTGAGATCGGGTTTGAAAAGTCCCCCCTTGAGGGGGGTTCGGGGGGTGT
>CAYNDW010000307.1:0-7320 GCA_964395375.1 uncultured Cytophagia bacterium | reverse complement strand
ATCACTCCAACACTCCATCCATCCAACACTTCATCACTCCATCCACCCAACACTCCATCCACCCAACACTCCACCAACCCAATTTCCCAATACCCTACCTCTTCCTCAACTCGATATTCAACGTATCCCTCTGGCCCGCGACGAACGCGCGTTGCAGCACAAATGTTTCGCGCTCGGGATGCGTGAATGTGAACGTGTGCATGCCGGGCGCGAGCATAATTTCACCGAATGGCGTTTTGCCGTGCGAGACGCCATCAATGTTGACCTCCGCCCAGGGCTGAACATTGAGTGTGAGCGCCACAACTTTTTCCCAGAGCGAAATTTTATAGTCGAGCGTATCGCCCGCGCTGAGCTGCAAAACTTGTTGCACCGCGGGAAAACGCGGATTGCGCAGGGTCAAAATAATTTTGCCCGCAGGCACTTCGAAGCGCGTCGGTTCGAGGTCAACCGGGCCGAGCGTATCGCCGTGCAACACGGCATAAGCCATGGGCCAGCAAGCCAAGCGGAGATAACTTGTCTCCGCGGCTTTTTCTTCTTCCACCAAAAGCTTTTGCGGCAGAGCTTCAGACTCGGCCTCCTCATTCGTGTGCTCCAATGTTGAATCAAATGCTAGCTTTGAGGGCGCGTTGCTAGGCTCTTTTTCTTTTTGTGATGAAGAAGAAGCTTGCACATGATTCGAAGTGAGCACGGCTTCATTCGCCGGCGGCGCTTGCGCCGTGCTCGCTCCTTTTGTTAATCGCTGCTGCGAAAGTTGCCACGCGCCTGCGAGCGTGATGAAGCACAACAATGCGAACGCGGAATAGCGCCAACCTCTCGTCGATAACGAGGTGCGCGGCGCGGCGCGGCGCACGAGCGCTCGCGGTTGATAGTGCTCCGGCTCATTCAAATAGCGGCGCAGATCCTCGGCAAACGCGCGCTGCCCAAGCTCTTCTTCGCACGCATGCACCTCCTGCAAAACTTGTGCGGCCTCGGCAAAACGCTGCTGAGGATTTTTTTCCAACAAACGCTGCACCAATGCCGAAAGCCGCGCGCATTCAGGCGCGAGCATGCGCGCAAGCGGCGCCGGCGTTTCATGCGTGACGCGATAGATGCGCGCAACCATGCTCTCGCCGTCGAACGGCGAAATCGCGGCGAGCATTTCATAGAGCACCACGCCGAGACTGAAGAGATCGCTCCCGGCGGTGACCGCCTCGCCGCGCGCTTGCTCGGGCGACATGTATTGCGGCGTGCCCACGATTTCGCGCTGTTCTTCATCGCCGCCCATCATCGCAGCCAAGCCAAAGTCCGTGACCTTGACGCGGCCCTCATGATCGAGTAAAATATTTTGCGGTTTGAGATCGCGATGCACGAGCTGCTGTTCATGCGCCGCCGCGAGCGCCGCGAGCATTTCGCGCGCGAGATAAAGCGCGAGATCGGGCGGGAGCTTGCGTTCGTGCATCACTTCCGCGAGCGTTTGCCCTTCGATAAATTCGAGCGCGAGGAACGCGCAGGTTTTGCCCGAGGGCAATTGCGCTTCGCCATGTTGCAACACGCGCACGAGATTGTCGTGCTTCAGCTTGGCG
This sequence comes from uncultured Cytophagia bacterium, assembly GCA_964395375.1. GTDB lineage: Bacteria > Zhuqueibacterota > Zhuqueibacteria > Zhuqueibacterales > Zhuqueibacteraceae > JABWAN01. The sequence continues at coordinate 5,758 of CAYNDW010000307.1, read as the reverse complement.
AGGTGCGTCGCTTCTTTTTCAAAACGCAAGCGCGTGGCGCTTTCGGAGGCGTGCAAAACCTTGAGCAGCACGAAGCGTTCGCGGGCGCTTTCATAGGCGCGATACACCGTGGCGTACGGCCCGCGTTTCAGCTCCGCGATGAGTTGATAGTCAGCGATCGGTTTCATCGTAGCCCCACTCCTTCAAACGATAGTGCAGCCAACGCCGCGAAACGCCGAGCTTGGTCGCGGTCTGCGTAATGTGGCCGCCGTTTTCGCGCAGCACGCGCTCCACAATTTGCCGTTCATAGGCTTCGAGCGACATGCCCGCTTCATACGCCGCATTTTCGTTCGCGGGAATTTGCAAATCGGTTTCCGTGAGCCATGCACTTCTAGCTAAAACCACGGCGCGCTCAATGGTGTTTTCCAATTCGCGCACGTTGCCGGGCCAGACGTAACGCCGCAATTGCAGCATCGCGGCTTCGGAAAAACCTTGCACCGCTTTGCGGTTTTCCTTGGCGTAGCGATCGAGAAAATGATGCGCGAGCAGCGGAATGTCGTCGCTCCGTTCGCGCAGCGCCGGCAAATGGAGATTGATGACGCTAAGGCGATAGAACAAATCTTCGCGAAAGCGGCCGGCGCGCACTTCTTCTTTTAAAATTCTGTTCGTAGCAGAAATGATGCGCACGTTGACTTTGCGGATTTGCGTTTCGCCCACGCGCTTGATTTCGCCTTCTTGCAGCACGCGCAGCAACTTGGCTTGCACCGCCGCGGAAAGGTCGCCGATCTCGTCGAGAAAGAATGTGCCGCCGTCGGCCACTTCGAACAAGCCGCGCTTGTCACTCATGGCGCCGGTGAATGCGCCGCGCTTGTGGCCGAAGAGTTCGCTCTCCAACAGCGTTTCGGGCACGGAACCGCAAAAGAGCGCGACGAACGGCTTCTCGCTCCACGCGCCGTTATAATGAATCGCGCGCGCGACGAGTTCTTTGCCCGTGCCGCTTTCGCCGGTGAGGAGCACCGAGGCGCGCGACTCAAGCACGCGTTCCATTACTTCGAACACGGCGCGCATCGCGCCGCTTTTACCGATGATCTCCGCGAAGCGATGGCGCGATTGCACCTCCGCGCGCAGCCGGCGATTCTCTTCGCGCAAGTTTTGATAGAGCCGCGCGTTTTCAATCGCGAGCGCGGCTTGATTGGCAAAGGCATCCAAAAACGGCAAAGCTTTTTGCGTGAACGCCAACGCCGTCGCATGGCTGTCGAGATAGATCGCGCCGACGAGCCGGTTTTTCAAACGCAGTGGCACGCACGCGACGCTGCGAATGTGATGCGCGATGATGCTCTCGGTTTTCGCCAAGCCTTCGGGCAAATCGCTGTCGTGCCACACCACCGCGTCGCCGCCGGAGAGAATATGACGCACGATCGAGCCGGAAATTTGCGCGAGGTCGGCAATGGCTTCGGGCGAGATATTCTTCGCCGCGTGCGCGATGAAGCCCGTGTCCGTGTTCGGCGCTTGCAATAAAATAAACCCGCGTTCCGCGGCGAGCGTTTGCATCGCGGTTTGCAAAATGCGCTCGAGCAATTCGTTCTGCTCTTGCATCGAATTGATCTCGCGGCTGATTTTCACCAGCGCGAGCAGGGAAGCATGGTCGATGTTTTCGAGGACGGACATTCTTTTTTCTGTAAACGGATTGAGCGGATTGAGCGGATAAGCCTGTTTTATATCCGCCTCCGGGTATAAAATTATCTTTGTCTGCGCTGGTCCACGTTAACTAGTGCCATGCGGATTCACAAAGCGCCGAATTTCAAGCTTGTCACTTCCAAAGTTTATGAGTAGTCCCAATTTTAGGTTGGTCAATTTTAGATAACTCAGCAATTGCGCTTCGAAGCGAGGATGCAATTCGGCGACGGCTTTCAGTTCCATTATTATTTTGTCGAAGGCGATTAAGTCAACGCGGTATTCGTCAACTTGCTCGTCGCGATAATGCACGGGAAAAATCTTTTCTCGGTAGTATGGAATCCCTTCGAGGTTGAAATCCCTTATCACTGCTTGTTTGTAAGTCTCTTCGCGATAGCCTGGCCCGAGTTGATTATAGACGTTGAACAGGCTTTTCCGAATTTGAAACGTCAGTTCTTCATAAATCAACTTACCCATGTCCTCCTCCGGTTTTGTGCCTTTGTCATGGTTCCTAATTTATAGTTGATTCAAATGTACAATGCATTCGTCTGCCCACAGATTCTTTGTAGGCGGATTGAGTTTGATTAACCATACAAACCTTTTCGGTATCCGCTTAATCCGCTCAATCTGCTTACAAGAGGGATTTACTGCACTTGAAACGTCGCCTCTTTCGAGCGGCTCACGTTGCCTTGCCGATCGACAATACTCACGGTCCAATAATACGTGCCTTCCGGCAGATCGCGCGGCGCGGCATAAGCCGAGGAATCGGCGTGAATGTTATGAATGCTCTCGAACAACGTCGCGAATTGTTGCTCGGGAGAGAATTGTGAAATATCGAGGCGGAACGTAAAGTAATAAGGCAAAATTAAATTTTTCCATTTAAACCGCGGCCGGGCTGCGGTTGTAGTAAACGCCGAAGGGGTTTCCGCGGCCGGAGTGGTTTCAATGATACGGCTCAGCGCAAACGGAGCCGAGCTTGCGGTCGCGGCTTCGCGGTCACGGGCTTCAAGCGTAAAAGGCTCGCCTAAAAAATCTTGCAAAGACGTTTCCGTTGTGCTGAGAATGAACTCATAGCGGTTGGTCTCCGCGCGAAAAGCGAGCGCGCCGAGTTCGCCGTGATTGGGGCTTCTGGCATGCACGCGCACAATGTCCTGCGCGCCGTCCGCATCGATCACTTGCGCGGCGAGGACGAGGCGATAAAGATCGCGATTGAGAGGAAACCAGCGGCTGATGTGTTCGGAATAAATCGTCGTGTTGGTGAGGCGCGGCAACGCATTCAGTCGAAACGTGTGCTCGCTGGTTTGGCGCGCGTGAATCTCGATGACACTAGAGTCCACGGCATAACCCGCGTGATCCGTGCGGAGGGTGTAAGCGTCCGGGGCGAGGTTGGAGAACGTCGCGCTGCCTTCGGCGTTTGTGCGCAGATAAACATTGCCGGGCGTAAGCAGCAGCGTGACTTCGGGCAAAGGCGTATAGGGAGGATAGAAAGATTGCACGCGCACGCGCAACTCGCCGCGCGTCTCCGGCTTCGGCGAAAGCGGATCGAGAGGATTATCGCGTGGGGCTTCGCCGCAAGCAACAAGCAACATCACGCCACAGAGCGCGAAGCGCCAACTTTTCCAACTTGTCATCAACATGCCCAAGAATCGTTTTTATTAAACACGCAGTTTAACGTGGAATGCTTCCCGAACCGGGAGCAATATACCCACATCGTTTTCAAGTTGCAATTGCAAGTTCCGCGACCGCATGGGCGTTGCGAATTTTTCGCGGCCAGGATCGGGAAGGTGCGGCAAAAACCGCCATGCCGTTCTTGACATTCAAGGCAAATTGGCTATATTGTCGCATTCCAAAAACAAAATCTTGAGGAGGAATGGTAATGAGTCCGTGGCTTACTTCAACGCTGGGTTTTCTTTTTGTCATTCTTGCTGCCGTGCAAGTGTGGTTGATGTTGGAAGTCATCGGCCGCGAGAAACCGCGCTTCAACGAGAAGGTGATGTCCGTCATCCATCGTTGGAACGGCCGGATGTTTCTGCTCGTCTATTTCGTTCTCGCTTTTGTCATGATTCAGCGCATCGCGCAGAGCAGCGCGCCGCTGGATACGCGCACGATCATTCATGCGGCTTTGGCGCTCTCCATTTTGCCCCTTTTGTTTGTAAAGATACTTATTGTCCGGTATTATCCACAGGCCTTTAGTTACGTGCTGCCCATGGGCGTCGCGATTTTGGCGATTGCAGTGGCCTTCGTGGGATTGATGGGCGGTTTCTATTTCATCAAAAGATTGAGCGGCACGTATGTGAGCAGCTACAATGCGCAAGCCGGCTTTCTTGACGTCGAGATCGGGCGCAACGTGGTCTTCGACAAATGCAACAAGTGCCACGATCTCACGCGCGTGTTCACGCTGGCGAAAACGCCGGAAGATTGGCTCGCGACAGTCAATCGCATGTCCGAGCGCGATCCCACCTGGCTCAACGCGGAGCAGATTCAGCAAATCGTATATTTTTTGAGCGAGCGGCAGAATATCAAAAAGGCCGAGCAAGTGACGCCGGTGCAGGCCGAAACGATCATGCTCACGAAATGCTCGAAGTGCCACAATCTCGAGCGCGCGTTCAACCAACGCCGCACCGAGCATGAATGGAAAATACTCGTGAAGCGCATGTCCACGCGGCATCGCAGTTGGATTAACGATGACGAGGCTGCGTTTCTCGGCGAATACATGGCGAAGGTTTACGGCATCAAAGAGGGCGGCGCCGAACCCGCAGCGCAAGTGCAAACAGCCGCGACAACGAAACCCGCGGCGAAGCCCGCACCCCCGCAAGAGATTAACTTTGCTCCTTTGTTTAAATCGAATGGATGTGTCTTTTGTCATGGTGAAGAAGGCGACGGCGCAGCGCCGGGCACGCCGGATTGGACCGACCCCGAATGGCAAGACAGTCGCACCGATGAACAACTACTCGAATCCCTTACCAATGGCAAAGGCGAAAAGATGCCGAAGTTCGGCGCCACGCTTTCCGCGGATGAAATGCGCGGCGCGATTAAATTCGTGCGCGGCTTTCGCCAGAATTGATTTTGACGACCGCAAGCGGCGCGCAACCGTGTCCCCTTCCTCATGTCATTCAGCAGGAATCATTTTGAGCACTGACGAGAAACTGCGGCGCTTAAAAAGATTCCTGCTGAACGACACGCTGACGCGGCGATTGCCGCGTTTGCAAAGCACGGCGCATGCGGCCTCGCTGCGCGCATTCATTTTCATTTTCATCCTTAACCTTCTCACTGCGATTCCCGCCTTTGCGCAAAAAGGGTTTTACCGCATTCTCGGGGTCGATCCCAACACGCGCATTTTTTTTGATGAACAAGAATTGCAAGACGCCGCGGGCCAATATGCGCCGGGGCGTTATACCTTGCGCGTCGAAAGAACCGGCTATCATACGTTCCTGAATCGCATCGCCATCTTTCCCGATCAACTGGTGGAAGTGCGCGTGCGCACCATGCCCGTGAAAGTGCGGTCGCGGCCATATCGCCAACGGCAAGATGCGCGGCTTTTTACCATGGTCGGCACTCTGGTGGTGACGAGCAACCCGCCGGGCCAAGAAGTCATGCTCGATAGTGTTGGCCGCGGCACCACGCCGCTCGTGCTCGAAAACGTGCCTGTGGGCAACCGCGAAGTCATCATCGGCACGACCTCCGCGTTTTTTGCTCTGCGCCCGTTCGAGAGCATGCGCTTGCGCGCGCAGAACGGCAGCATTCGTGACGTGACGAATGAAGATTTGCCGGAGGAGCTGCGCGAAGTTGCGCTGGAAGACATTGCGGTCTATCTCACTCCGAACGAAAAGCTTGCGACGGATTGCAAGAATTTCTTTAGCGAAAAAGGTCAAAAAGTTTTTCGTCTCCAGCAAGAGGGCATGTTCCTCGTCGCGCGTTTGATTTTTCATTTGCCAAAAAACGAGCCGACGACCTTGCCCGCGCGCTTTCGTATTTATCGCGGCATGGACGAAATTTATACCGCCGAACACGACTTGCCCATTGATCCGCGCACGGACCGACGCGTGTGTTATTTTCATCACGAATTTTGGAAGCCGGGCGAGTATGTTTTGACCATTGATACGCA
>CAYNDW010000306.1:0-7333 GCA_964395375.1 uncultured Cytophagia bacterium | reverse complement strand
AAGTTCGGAAATCGCCGCCATACGATTTGTCATTCAGCCCCGAAAACGGGGTTTCGGCGCTGGACATCAACTCCAGCGCTTAAAAAGATTCCTACTGAATGACAGGATAAGGGTGGACTCGTCTCGTTACCGAAGTTGATCGTCAAATTTCATAAGGCATCACTACCAACGTTCATTTTCAAATCAAGCGTACAATGTGCAACTGATATGAACCAGAAAAAAATCACCCTCATCGGCGCCGGCCCGACCGGCTCTTTGCTCGCCATTTATCTCGCGAAGCACGGCTTCGAAGTTGAGTTGTTTGAGCGCCGCCCAGACATGCGCAAAGGCATGGTGAGCGCCGGGCGGTCGATCAATCTCGCGCTTTCCGTGCGCGGGCTGCATGCTTTGCGCGAAGCGGGATTGTTCGAGCGCATTATGCGCATTGCCGTGCCCATGAAGGGCCGTATGATGCACGCGCTCGACGGCGAGTTGACGTTTCAGCGCTATGGCAAAGACGACTCCGAAGTGATTTACGCCGTGCTGCGCTCGGAGTTGAATCAAGCGTTAATGAACGCCGCGGAACAATGCGAGGGCGTGAGCATTCATTTCAACCAGCGCTGCCTCGGCATGGATTTGAAAACCGGCGAGATCGAACTGCGCGATGAAGTCACGGGCGCGAAAGAGGTGCGGCCCACGGAGGTGGTGATTGGCACCGACGGCTCGGCCTCGGCGATTCGCTTGGACATGTTGAAGGCCGGGCAGTTTAATTTTTCACAGGAGTATTTGGCGCACGGCTATAAGGAATTGCTCCTTCCCGCGAGCGCGGGCGGCGCGTATCAAATGGAGAAGCATGCGCTGCACATTTGGCCGCGCCAAACGTATATGCTTATCGCGCTGCCGAATAGCGACGGTAGTTTTGCGGGCATCTTCTTTTTTCAACACGAGGGGGAACCGAGTTTTGCAAGCCTGGATAACCCGGAAAAGCTGCTGCGTTTTTTTCAACAACAATTTGCGGATGTGGTGCCGCTCCTGCCGGATTTGCGCGAAACGTATTTTGCAAACCCGACGGGCGCAATGGTTACCGTCAAGTGCGCGCCGTGGCATGTTGCAGATAAAGTTTTGCTCATGGGAGATGCGGCGCACGCGATCGTGCCGTTCTTTGGGCAAGGCGTGAATTGTTGTTTTGAGGATTGCACTTATTTCAATCAATGCGTGGAACGCCATGGCGCAAACTGGCGCGAGGTGTTTGATGAATTCGAGCGCTTGCGCAAGCCGAACACGGACGCGATCGCCGATCTCGCGCTGGAAAATTTTATCGAGATGCGCGATCATGTGGCCGATCCGAGGTTCTTGTTGAAGAAGAAAGTCGAGCGCGTGCTGGAGGAAAAATTTCCCGAGTGGTTCACGCCGAAATACTCGCTGGTTACATTTCGTCGCGGACCGTATGCGGAAGCGCTGGCCAAGGGCAAGGCGCAAGACCGCATTCTCGCAACGTTGTGCGCCTCGCTGGAGCGCGTGGAAGAATTGGATTGGGAAGAGGCGGGGAGATTGTTGCAGCAGTTGCAAACCGCCAACGGAGCATGAGACGAAGTTACTGCACCGCGCCGCTGCGATAGAAACGAATTTGCGCTTTTTCCAGCGTGACCAAGCCTTCCTTGATCTTGTCGTTAATCACCTCCAGAAAACTCTCCAACTTCTCTTTCTCATCCACCAACTCAATGACGAGCGGCAGGTCTTCGGAGAGCCGCTCGATTTTGAAGGTGTGAATGCGGCTGTGCGCGCCAAACCCCATCATGCCGCGCAGCACTGTGGCGCCGGCTAAACCGTGGGTGCGGGCTTGTTGCACGATCCACACGTAAAGCGGTTGGCCTTCGTGTTTGTCTTGCTCGCCGATGAAAATGCGCAGCAAGTAACCTTCGTGAGGCAGAGTCATTTTATCTCCAGATGAGATATGCCAGCGTGCGTCCAAGCCAAACCGCAAGCAGCCCGAAAATGACATGAGCTGCGATGTTGATTGAAGCCTGCAGCGTGGCGCTTGCGCGGAAGAGGTTCATGGTTTCGTTGCCAAAAGTGGAAAACGTGGTAAACCCGCCGAGCACGCCGATAAAGACGAAGGCGCGCGTTGCGGAGGTGAAGACGCCGCGTGCTTCGGCGAGTTGCGCGCAGAAGCCGATAACGAGACAACCGAGAAGATTGACCGTGAGTGTGCCGAAGGGAAATGCGAGACTCTTGCTCCATTGTTGCGCCAGGCCGCTGAGGAGATAGCGCAAAATCGAGCCGAGAGCGCCGCCCACTCCAATCAAGATGAGGTTGTGCAAATTAAAAACTCCGCTTTTGCTTTTTTGAATGCTGCGAAGCGCTTTAAGTCAACTCGCGCAGAAAGGCCACCACGATAAACAGGCGAGGCAGAACCCGCGGTGGGGCAGCGACTGAGCATAAAAAAATTCTTGTAGAATGACAAGGCCGAATTATACTCATTTCTGTCGAGCACTGCTCTTGCGCGAGGTGAATGTCACGGTGCTCGGCGTTGCGAGCACAAGTTGAACGTTAGCGAGTATTATTCCGCAAAGCTTTTTGCAAGCGGATTTTTCGAATAGCGTGGATAAAGCAAAAGCTGTATCCGCGCTATTCGTTCAATCCGCTTTCAGAAAATTTTTTGCTTTTAAAGCAAAGACTACACTCTTAACTGGCTACAGTGGATTTTCAGACAAGCTGAAAATCGCAGCCCTTCGGGCGGCTTGAGTTCGATAAAGAACTACAACAGAGAACAGAGAAAACGGAGAATCTTTTCTCTGTTTTCTCTGTTCTCTCCTGTTCAAAAAAGTTAGAATTTTTTTCTAACTTTCATGAACCAATGACTTAACGGGAACAATATACCGGAAGTAAAGCGTCACCGTTGAAGAAGAAGTGCTCACCGTGAACAAGGAGCTTTTCGGGCCAGATGAAACGGCTTTGTTTCAATACCTGGGCGAGCACAAAATTGCGGCAGGAGCAACCGGCGGGCATTAACTGGTGACGATGGCGGAGGGCAAAGGTGTATTCGAATTTTTTTTGACGATTGCTTAGTACCCGAACACGTACGTCTGCTTGATCGCAACTCCCCCGCGCGTCGGATCGCTGGGTCCGAAGTCATTCCACCGTTTGATCCGCCCCACCACACAATCTTCGACCACCGGGTTTTGCAAAGTTGAAGAAAGCACGCGGACGGAATCGACGTCGCCGCTCGTGCTCACCACGATGCGCACGCGAATTTCGCCGCGTAAAGTCGAATTGCGTTTCACCTCGCGCTGGTAGCAATATTGAATCGCGGCATTGTGCTTACTTACGACGGCGGCGAGCGCTTCCGGCGTGCGCGCAACATAATTTCCCGCCGCAATCAATTCGCCGGTGTCCGAAGCGGCTTCACGGGCGTGCTCCAACGGCAATGCGACCGTGTTGCTGCTGAGGGCGACGCCGTCTTTGCCGACTTGCTCGACACGATACTTCAGGTTCGAGGGAAATCCCACGAGGCGATCGACATAACGCGACGCAAACGTGATCGCAATCTGCTGTTCGTTACGAAATACCAGCGCCAAGGATTGCGCCTTGGCATTGGGCAAGGTGTTCCACGCCAATTCGCACACGTCACGATTCGGGCGGTTCGCTTTGAGTGAAAACGCCGGCCCGGAGGTTGTGCGCAGCGCGCGGCTCGCAGGTTTGCGCACGCGCGCCCAAAGGCATTGCGCCGGCAACTCGATCACGGATTGCACGGTGAAAGGATTCTCGGAAGCGCCGATAAATTGGGCATAACTTTTTTCCTCGTAGTAGCGCGCGCCGTTGCGCTCGGCTAACAGAATGGCAAAGAACGGCTGCGCGTGCCTCGGATCACTTTGCGCAATCTGCGGCAAGCCATGCACGACGGTCTCAAAAGCGAATGAAGCAATGCGCGCCGTGTCCGCGGTGAGCCGTTTGATCGGGAGCGGAATCGCAATCGGGCCGGTCTCGCTTTGAAACGCAAGCTCGACTTGAAAATTTTCCACGGGTGCGCGTTGGTGCGCACGGCCGGTAATCGTCACTTCACCGTTCATGCCGCTTTGGTGATAAACCTCGATCAATGCTTCTTTCACGCGCAAATTTGCCGCGGTCAGTTTCGAAGCCACTCCCGGGGAAGCCGTTTGCCCCGGCGCCGAGCTATAGGCGAGCAAGCAGAACATGAGCGCGCGCAAGAAAAAGTTTTTGGCTTCGGCGATCGGCATGGAGGTCGTGCATGATAACGTGGAATGACAAGCGCTGCTAAAGTCAAAACGCATGGAACTGCCCATGGCTTTCTTCTTCCAATATGATAAAGCCGGCGGACTTAAAAAAGTTCGCACGGAAATTCGACGTGTAAAATCCGGCTCCGGCTTGGCGCGTCGCCTTGCCCAAGACCGAGCACATCATGAAGAGGTGGAAGTATCGAAAACCGAGGAGGTGATAGAGGTGGAATTACAAATCGGTGCTCGCGCTTGCAGAAATGAAATTGCGCGTCGCCCGCCGTTTTTCTTTTTGAAAAAGAAATTGACGTTGGGAGAAATACCTCACGCCCAAATGATCCGCGTAAAACAATGCTTCAACTCGCATAACGTTCGGACACGGTTGCCGCAAACACAAACGCGCCGATCAGGCCGATGAGGCCCGCCGCGAGAAACGTGTTCTCGGGCGAGGTTTGCCAGAGCCAACTTCCAATCACTGCCGCGGGCGTAATGGCGAAGCCGCGCATCAGATAGTACAGCCCCACAGTTCTGCCCCGTAAATGTGGCTCGGCCAAATCCACAATCATCGCCTTGCGCGCCGGCTCGCCGATTTCGCGCAGCCCGCCTATCACATAAACTCCCAGCAACGCCGCATAACTCGCCGCCCAAATTTGCGCCAGCGGAAATAACGCGAAGCAAAAAAAAGTCGCGAGCACAAACGGTTTGCGACCGAAACGATCGGCAAACTTCGCCGCGGGAAGATAAACGAGGATCGAAGTCGTCACTTGCACCGCTACGAGAACTCCAAACTCTGCAAGGCTAATGCCGATGACGTTCGTCGCATAGAGCACGAGAAACACGCCCGACATGCCCTCGCACATCCGAATAATAATATCGGAAATCAACAAACGTTTCAACGCCGGATGAAAGGAGCGCCAAACGTTTCGCACGCTGCCCTCATGCGCGCCCGCCACGAGCGCCACTTTGATCGTGCGCGCCAGCAGCACCGCCAATGCCGCGAAGAACAGCGTCACCACCAATCCCGCGCGCACACCGCGCACAATGCCGAGCTGCGCGATCATTGCGCCGCCCGCGATCGGCGCAATGATGATGGGCACGCGCTTCAAAATCGCTTGCAGCGTGAAGCCCAGCGCGCGTTGATGCTTGGGCATCATATCGCCGATGAGGGCGAACAGCGCGGGCGAGGCCATACTTTGCCATCCAATTGCAAACGCCAGCCCCAAAAAACCGAACGGCCACGACGAAAGCAAAAGATAGATGCCATAGCCGAACGCGGCGAGCACAATGAAAAGCACAAACGCGCGCCCGCGCCCCAAACGATCCGCCAACCATCCGCCCGGATACTGATAAACCGCATCCAAAAAGTCATTCGCCGTGCCGAACCAACCGATGCCGCTCACGCTCGCGCCCAACGCTTCGAGATATTTCGGTAGAAATTTTTTCCACAACTCCTCGCCGAGGCCGAGCAGAAACATGATTCCCGCCGCGGTCAAAACGTTGCGTTCGATTCCAACGATTCCGCTCTTTGCTGGAGTATTTTTGAATTGCGGCATGACCTTCCAGAATGACAACGCGTACGAAGCAATCGCAACCAATCCGGGTTTGCGCTTTTTGTTTGGCCGGTGAGCGACCGAGGGTTCTTCTTCGCTTGTTTACCGAGGTGCTCTTTTCAAGCGAGCTGGCTTAAAGCGCTTCGCGGATTTCAAAAAGCAAAAGCAGAAACACAGACTCCAACGAGAATGCGCTCCTAGTGCACTGTTACCCTAATTTCGTAGCCCTGCCCCCTTGTGGGGCATTGATACGACCCGCGAATTTATTGGTTCCAACAGCGCCCCACAAGGGGGCGAGACTACAAAAACTAAGGTAACAATGTACTAGCGTCAGATGAGATTTGACGACCAAGTTCCGTAATGGCGCCACTCCACAACCCGGACGAGCCGGAGCCAAACAAGAAAAGCTCATCCGCCGAACCTCGCCGAATATACTGCTTCCGGGTTAATTTGTAATGCTCTTCTTTGAAATGTCATTCTGAAGAAACTTCCTAGCACTTGATGCACCGTTCAGAAATAAGAGCCGGTGCGAGCACGAGAGAAGGTTCTTCCAGAATGACAGCTTGAGGGGAGTTACAAACCAATCCACAACGAGTATAAAAGTTTTTTTCGGCGAAGTTCGGTGTCTTCGGTGGTCTCGGCGGAAAAGTTTTTTGCACCGACTCAACTATAAAGAGACTATATTGCCGCTCTCCAAACTCTCGCACATCACTTGAGGTCCTGTGACGAAATTACCCTCCACTTTTCGCGCGTTGCGGCATCGCAATTATCGTCTGTTCTTCTCCGGTCAAATTATTTCTTTCATCGGCACGTGGATGCAAAACACGGCGCAGGGTTGGCTCGTTTACGATTTGACCGGCTCTTCCGCCTGGCTCGGCCTCGTCGGCTTTATGAGCTTCCTGCCCTTTTCCCTCTTCGCGCTCTGGGGCGGCAGCATCGCCGATCGTTACGACAAACGCCGCCTCATCCTCCTCATGCAAACCCTCGCGCTGCTTCTCGCATTGCTCTATGCCGTGCTCGTGTGGACGCAAGCCATTACGATTTACTTCATCGCGACGCTGGCTTTTGCGTTGGGCGTCGCGAACGCTTTTGACACGCCCGCGCGCCAGGCCTTCGTCGTGGAATTGGTTGGCAAAGAAGATTTATCGAACGGCATTGCCCTCAACTCCGCCATGTTCAACACCGCGCGCTTGCTCGGCCCGGCATGCGCGGGCGTGGTGATCGCGCAATTCGGCGTAGCGTGGTGTCTCTTTGCGAACGCGCTCTCGTTCGTGCCCTCGGTTGTCACCTTGCTCATGATTCAAACGCCACGCGCGCTTGCGTCCAGTTCCGCGTCGCCGCGTTTGTGGCGCTCCATTCGTGAAATTCTGTTTTATATTCGCACCAACAAAACGATTTTGGGTTTGCTGCTCCTCGTCGGCGTCACCACCATTTTCGGCTGGTCCTTCGTGGTCGTGCTGCCGGTGTTCGCCAAGGACATTCTGGGCGGCAACGCAGTGCAGCTTGGCAAGCTACTCTCCGCGAGCGGGTTCGGCGCGCACGCGAGCGCTATCGTGGTGGCAAGCCAAC
>CAYNDW010000305.1:0-7369 GCA_964395375.1 uncultured Cytophagia bacterium | reverse complement strand
ATACGTTTTAGTATCGTGTGTTTCCTTTACAATTTCAACAAGTTCAGCTTTTCCGCGATACATTTTTTTCAATGCGAACTTCCCGTTTGCTTCACGGCCTCGCGGCGCTTGCCGTTTGCGCGCTGCTCTTGGCATGCTGCACGGAGCGCTCGCGGTTGAATCCGATTGATCCGGAAAACCCTCGCACCGGCGGCAAGCCCACGGGTTTGCGCGTTAGCGCCGAGCTCGACACGATCCGTCTTTCGTGGAATTCGGTGCCTTTGCGCGATCTCTCCGGCTATCATGTCTATCGCCGTCTCGCGCACGAGAGCGGCATGTATCTCCTCGGCCAAGTCTCGTCGCTGACGACGACGTTCCGCGATCAGAGCGATCAGTTTGGTGTGCCGCATATGTATCAGATCACGGCGCGCATTGGCAATATGGAAACGCTGCCGTCCGAAGAAGTGACGGTTACGCCGGGCCCGACTGTGGCGTGGGTGGCGGATAGCGATAGCCGCGCCGTAATTAAACTAACGCACGACGGGCTAAACGAAATTTTGCGCTCGCGTGCTTTCATTAGCCCCTATCGTCTGCGCGTGGATGGCAAACGTGGCACGATTTGGGTGGTGGATGAGTTTTCCGGCGATTTTGGCGCGATCAATGAAAAGGGCGAGCTGCTTGGCAAGTTTGATCTTTTTTTTGAAGTCGTGGGTTTGGCGTTGGATGCCAGTGACGGCAGCGTTTGGGTGGGCGATAACGGCGAGCACGTGCTCGCGCGCTTTGATAATGAGGGGAGCAGGCAAACGCGCATTGATTCTTTACCCAAACTGGGCGCGCTCGCGTTTCATGCGAGCCTGGAGGAGTTGTGGGCGCTCACGAGCAAAGGCGACCAATTGCTGCGCGTGGGAAAGGCGCTGCAACTCACCCGCGTGAATTTACCGCCGACATTCACCGGGCCAGTCGTGGATATGGCGATAGCTGAAAACACCGGTGAAGCTTGGATTGCCACACGCAACCGCGTGGTGCGGATCAATAAAGAAGGCAGCGTGGTCTTTACTGCCCCGGAAGAATTTCGTTTCGCCTCGCGCGTTGCGTTGGATCAAGCGAGCGGCGCGTGTTGGGTGATTGACGACTCCGGCGAGTTTCGCGCAAACAGCAGCGTGTTTAAATTGAATGCGCAAGGCCAAGTGCAATTCAAAATCGACGGCTTCGAACGGCCGCAAGGCCTGGCGATCAATCCGTTCGACGGTTCGTGTTATGCGCTGGATACCGTGCGCGGGCGCTTGGTTAAGATTACGGCGGACGGGCTCACGCAGAACGGTTACACGGGTTTTCTGACGCCGTTCGATATCGAAGTGGTGATGCCGGCGCGCTAGCCGGGTGCAACTTTGGCCAGAACCAAGCTTTATTTGGAAAAGCGAAGCGCTTGTTTATCAAAGAGCAAAAGTGGGGGCGTGCAGATTTGCATTTCAAATGCAAATCTGCTTGAAAGAGGAAAATCTTATCATTATCCTTGCTGCATGGACAAATATCTCAATCGCACACTCGAATCGGCGTTGGCCCAAAGAGGAAAAGACTTTCCCGCCATCCTGGTAACAGGACCGAGGCAATCGGGCAAGACTACGCTTTTGCAACATACCTTTGGCCAAAGCCATCGTTTTGTCGCTTTGGATGAGCCGGACATTCGCGCGTTGGCCCTCGCGGATCCGCGATTGTTTGTGAGCCAAAACCCTCCTCCTGTGATCTTCGATGAAATTCAATATGCGCCGGAGCTGTTTCATTATATTAAACGCGACATTGATGAGCATCGCCGCGAAAAGGCGCGCTACGTGCTTTCAGGCTCGCAGAATTTGCCGCTTATGCAAAACGTTACGGAAACACTGGCCGGACGGATAGCGGTCTTGACGCTGCTTTCGATGTCACAGGCCGAGAGATCACATCAACCGCAACGCACACCGTTATGGGAGAAGACATTCGAAGCGGCGCCCCCGGCGCAGCGTGATGATCGTGTCGCGACCGGCGAGCAGATCATGGCGGAAGTAATGCGCGGCGGCTTTCCAGAGTTGATCATCGAACCGGACCGCGAGGCGAGAGCATGGTTTGCCGCATACGTGCAGACTTATCTTGAACGCGATATTCGCAGCATTCGCAACATCGGCAATCTGGCCGACTTTCAACGCTTTCTTTTGGCGTTGGCGGCGCAGACGGCGCAGTTGCTCAATATCTCCGCGCTCTCGCGTGATCTTGGCATCGCGGTCAACACCGTGAAGGCATGGCTCTCGCTGTTGGAGGCAAGCTTTCAAATTGTGTTGCTCAAACCCTATTACGTGAATTTGGGCAAACGGCTTGTGAAGGCGCCCAAGCTGTATTTTTTGGATGCAGCCTTGCCCGCATATCTCACAGGACTCGTCGATCCCAAGCATGCTCTGCGAGGACCAATGGGCGGGCCGCTGTTTGAAAACGCCGTGTTTGCCGAGCTCTTTCGCGCCTTTGTTCATCGCGGCGAGAGTTCGAGAATTTTTTTCTGGCGCACTGCGGCGGGCCACGAAGTGGATTTCATTTTGGATTTCGGGACGCACCTTATTCCCATCGAAACCAAATTGACCGCAACGCCGACGCCTGCTATGGCCGCAAATTTGACCGCCTTTTCCGCGCTCTTCCCCAAGCAAGTCAGTCAGTCGTTTTTAATCTGCCTGGCACAACGGTCGATCAAGCTCACCGGCGAAATCACGGTCGTGCCGTTTGGCCTGCAATAAAGCGCACGGAAAAATTTCTTTGTTTTTTTCAATTTTTGACTATATTGCTTTAACCCTCATTGGAACGCCTACCTTTCTGATGGAGTAGCTTCATCCTTCAGCAGGTCAAAAACCACGCGACGTGTTTTCAGTTTCTCCGCACTTGCCACCGCGATGTCGTACAGAACGGCAAGCCGCACACCTGCGACGGACGGACCATCACGAGGAAACGATTGTTGCAATCAATTTACTGCAAGGAGGTTTTTACATGGCTGGGTTTGAGGTCATGCGCGGCGATAACGGCGCGGTCTCGGCACTTCGCCTGAAAGGTTTTTTGGACGCGCATACCGCTTCCGATTTGGAACGCGCCATTCAAAAACTCTTGGATGAAAAGCGCTTTCGGATCATTGTCAATTTTAAAGAACTGACCTACATCAGCAGCGCCGGCCTCGGCGTGTTCATGGGCTTTATCGAGGAGGTGCGGAGCAACGGCGGGGATATCAAGCTGACGAGCATGAACCCCAAAATTTTTCGCGTCTTTGACCTCTTGGGATTCCCCACGCTTTACGAAATTCGCGATGAGGAAAATCAGGCGCTCCAAAGTTTCACTAACCAAAAGTGATGAACGCCGTGCAGAAGCTCAAAGCCAAGAAAAAGTATCATCTCCGCATTCCCAGTCAAACGGATAACTTGGAAATCATTCGCGAGTTTGTCACGCGCGTCGCGCGCCAGGTGGGCTTTCAAGAGGAAGAGGCGAGCAAAATCGAACTCGCCGTGGACGAAGCTTGCACCAACGTGATCGAGCATGCCTATAGCAAGGACGAACGCAAACTCATCGACATCGACATTCAAATCGACCCGCAGAAATTCACCATCATCATCACCGACCAAGGCAAGGGTTTCGACCTCAAACAAATCAACAAACCCGATATGAAAAAATACCTCGAAGAAATGCGTGTGGGCGGGCTGGGCATTTACCTCATGCAAACCCTGATGGACGAAATCGACTTCGACGTGGTCGGCGGGCGCAAAAACCAAGTGAAGATGGTTAAATACTTCTAGCGCAAACCTTCCCAAACGTTTTCAATCTTTTGGCAATCCACTTACTATGCCAGTACGGAAAGATCCTAATCCGCCGCGGACTCCGCGCACGCCGCTAGCCACGGGCCGCACGCGCGGAGAATCGCCCATGCAAGTGCGGCAACGCCCTTATCCCACGCGCTCCAATCAATCCCGCGGCCCGATGCGCTCCAATCGCCCGCCGGCGAATTATCAGCAGCGCAATACGCACCGCAACAATCACAACAACACCAACCGCCAGCTCTCGCGTGAACTGGATGAGCGCTTGGTCGAGTTGCAAGCGTTGTTCGACATTTCCAAAACGCTCAACTCTTCATTGCAGCTCAAACAAATTTTGGACACGCTCCTGCTCACGCCGATGGGAAAAATGATGATCGGCAAAGGCCTCATCCTGCTGGCGCGGGATGAGAAGCGGTTCGTGATTGAAACCGTGAAAGGCCTGCAGCAAGCGCTGATCGGACGGGAGTTGGAAATCGACTTGCATCATCCGATGACCGTCATTTTGCAAGGCGAGGAAAGCAGCGCCTTCGCCGAAGAGCCGTGGTCCCTCGCGCTCACCAAGATGGGCATGCACATCGTTATTCCGATTATTTGCAACAGCAGTTGCAAAGGCCTCATGGCATTCAGCGGCAAGATCAGCAACCAGCCCTACACCACCAACGAGATCGAATATCTCAATTCGCTTTCCAATCTCGCGGCCACGGCCGTGGAGAACGGCATCATCTTTCAAGAGTTGAAAGAAGTCAATCGCAAGCTTGATAAAAAGATCCAAGAGCTTAATACGCTGTTCGACATCGGCAAAGAATTGAATTCGACGCTGGAGAGCGACAAGATTGCGAGCGTGCTCGCTTACGCGTTGATGGGCGAATTGATGGCGCAGCGCTGTTGGGTGTTTACGGAACAACAAGACCGGATGCAGCTTCGCATGGCCAAAGGCAGCGAAGACGCGGCGATTTTGCGTGACGACTCTTTTCGCGCGTGGATACCGGAACTGCGTGCGCCGTTGCGGGTCAAACAAGAATCGAGTTTGCTCAAGCCCGAATGGCAGGAAGGTTTGAAAGCCGCGGGCATGTTGCTGATTGTGCCGTTGATTAGCCAGGAGGTCGTGCGCGGCGCGATTATGTTGGGCGAGAAAATCACCAAAGGCGATTACTCGGACGAAGAATTGGAATTTGCCGCAACGCTCGGCAACACCGCCCTCATCTCTTTGGAAAACGCGCGCCTCTTTCAAGAAACGCTTGAAAAGCAAAAGCTCGAAGAAGAGTTGGCGATTGCGCGCGAGATTCAGCAGCGACTTTTGCCGAAAGACGCGCCCAAGCTCCGCGGCTATGAGATGGCTGCGATCAACATTCCCACCCAACAAGTCGGCGGCGATTATTTTGATTACTTCCCCATCGACGCCAATCGCTATGTCTTGACGATTGCCGATGTCTCCGGCAAAGGCGTGCCCGCGGCCTTGCTCATGTCCAACTTGCAAGCCATGCTGCACGCGATGATGTCGGCCGAGGTGCCGCTCGAAAAAATCGTCGCGCGCATCAACACCTCCGTGCATGCCAACACCACCTACGACAAATTCATCACCTTCTTCGTGGGCGTGCTCGACGTTTCCGCGCATACGTTTACTTACGTGAATGGCGGGCACAATCCGCCGTACCTCTTTCACAAGGTTCCGGGCGTGGAGGGCGAAGCCGAATTTCAACTGTTGGATAAAGGCGGCCTCTTGCTCGGCATGTTTCCGGGCGTGCCCTATGAAGTGGAAACCGTCACGCTCGAGAGCGGCGACGCGCTCATCATGTACACCGACGGCGTGAGCGAAGCCATGAGCACCAAAGAAGAAGAATTTACCGAGGCTCGTATGGAAGCGGCGATTCGTACGCGGCGGGGCCAGCCCGGTCTGTCCGCGGCCTCTTTGATTGACGCCATCACCACCGAAGTGAAACAGTTCACCGCGGGCCAGCCGCAGAGCGATGACATTACGCTGCTCGCGTTGTTGTATAATGGCGAAGCCGCGTAGCGCGCCTAAAAAGCATTACAAATTTTCAACTGAAAATTTAAAATAAGCTTCGCCCTCTTGTAAACAATCACCTCACCCATGTCTGACATTCTCGTCGTTGACGACGAACAAGCGATTCGGCATCTGCTCTCCGAAGTGCTCGCCAAAGACGGCCATCGCGTCGAGAACGCGCCCGATGGCGACGCCGCGATTGAAGTGCTCCAAGCCAGCGACTTCGATCTCGTCGTGAGCGATTTGCACATGAAAGACACGGACGGCATCTCCGTGCTGCGCGCTACGAAAAGCAAGAACCTCTACACCGAAGTTCTCATTCTCACCGGCAAAGGCACGGTGGCGACCGCGGTCGAGGCGATGCGCCTCGGCGCTTACGAATATCTCACCAAGCCCATTGACCTCCAAGAATTTCGCCTCAAAGTTCGACAAGCGCTCGAGCGCCGCGCCATGCGTTTGCAAATCGAAGCGCAACGCCGCGAGCTGCAAATTCATCAAGACATGATTGCGCGCGATCTCAAACTTGCCGGGCAAGTGCAACTCAGCTTGGTGCCGCCGCCGTTTCAGCATGAGCGCGTGGAAGTGGCGGTGCGCTACAAACCCATGATCGGCGTGGGCGGCGATTTCTCCGACCTCTATTTTGACGGCGAGCGGCAATTGTATCTCACCGTGGTCGACGTCACCGGCCACGGCATCACCGCGGCGCTGCTCGTCAATCGCATGGCCAACGAAATTCGCCGGCTCTTGCGTGAAGGCCTCGAGCCGCGTATCCTCTTGCATCAGTTCAATAATTTTATCTGCGATTCCTTCGCCGGCACCGGCATGTTTCTTACCATGTTTATCTGCAAACTTGATCTCAAAAATTTCACGCTCACCTATGCCGGCAGCGCGCATCCCGCTGCGGTGATTTGGCGCGAACGCCAAGCGCAATTTGAAAAACTCGATTCGCAAAATCCCATCGTCGGTTTTGATCAAGCCGAGGAAGAACGCTTCACGCAGAACGTGACGCAACTCGCGCCGAGCGACAAACTGCTCATGTACACCGACGGCATCATTGAAGCGGAAAACGCCGCAGGCAAAGCGCTGGGCTTGCGCGGCATGCTCGGCTTGGTGCATAACGAAGCCGCGCTTTCCTCCGAACAAGCCGCCGACAGAATCATGACC
The DNA here is from genome assembly GCA_964395375.1 of uncultured Cytophagia bacterium. Lineage (GTDB taxonomy): Bacteria > Zhuqueibacterota > Zhuqueibacteria > Zhuqueibacterales > Zhuqueibacteraceae > JABWAN01. The sequence continues at coordinate 406 of CAYNDW010000305.1, read as the reverse complement.
GGCTTGAGCCAATGGACGAATCGCCCGTTGCGTGATGACGTGTATTTGCTCGTGGCGGGAATGAAATAAGGCCCAAGCCTTTCCAAACTTCGGAGCAGCTCGAGCCTTTGCAGGGAACAGCGGCTTTTTTTATCTGATCTGCCGCGGCTTGGCCGCGGCATTCTTCCTTCCTCAACGACGCAAGATTGCGCGAAAAAATTTTCCCACCGAGATTCGCCTAAGTCACCGATTGCCGCAGAGAAACACGCTTTCGGCTCTTTAAATTTTAGCGCTCGACGATTCGCCCCTTGCCCACCAAAAGCGTTGCGCTCCCCGCCACTTGCTCCAGCGTCACCTCCAACTCAAAACTTGCAAAACCCTCTTTGCCCTGCGCTTTTAAACTCGTGGGCGCGCGGCTGCCGGCTTT
>CAYNDW010000304.1:0-7391 GCA_964395375.1 uncultured Cytophagia bacterium | reverse complement strand
ATTGTATACAGGAGTGTGTTGATGGCATTTGCTACAAAAGCGGCATAGTCGAAGTTCGCAAAAATATCTGCGCGGCAACGATGACGCTCGTCAGGAACGAAACGGCAACCGGGATTCATTTTAGAAGGAAAAGGGATGGAGGACCGCGAGAAAAAAGTCACAGCCCAGGTGAGCGACGAAGATCTCATCGAGCGCTTCCAACAGGGCGACGCGAGTGCATATGATCAAATTGTCCGGCGGTATAAAGATCAATTGCTGAATTTTGTGTTTCGTTTTTTGGCCATTTCGGAAGAGGCCGAAGACGTCGTGCAAGAAACGTTTTTGCGCGTGTATCGCAATCGTTTTGCTTATACCCGGGTGGCGAAATTTTCCACGTGGATTTACACGATCGCCGGCAATCTCGCGCGCACCGAGTTGCGGCGCCGCAAACGCCGCCGGCTGATTTCGCTCTCTTCGGATATGGGGCTGGAAGATCGCGATTTTGAAATTTCCGACGAGGTTTTTAATCCGGAAACGTATGTCGATAGCGCCCTGCAGGAAGAGCTGATTCAGCGCGAGATCAGCAAACTGACGCCAAAGTTTCGCGAGGTGATTATTTTACGGGACGTGCAGGAACTTTCATATGAAGAGATCAGTAAGATCATCCGGGTTCCGATTGGCACGGTCAAATCGCGCGTTAATCGCGCCCGTCTCCGGCTCCAAGCGCGTCTGAAGACACTTTTAGAACAACGAAAAAAATAAGAATCATTCAATCCAGAGGAGTCAACTGTACCCTTCGCTACAGTAAAGGCTGCATATGAATACCTGTGAAATTTTTTCCGAATCTTTGTCGGATTATGTGGAGAATGACGTCCACCCCGAGCAAAGAAAATCCTTGGACGACCACCTAGCGCAATGTCCAAGCTGCCACACGACCGTTACCCGCCTCCAAAACCTCCGCTCGCGCATGCGCGCGCTTCCGCGCATAAAAACTTCGCCGGATTTCGAAACGCTGTTACGCACGCGCCTCATGCTCGAACGCAAAAGAAGGCATTTCTTCCCTTTCGTCTCTGAGCTTAAGCGAATGCCGCGCACCGCCGCATACGCGCTCGCCGGCTTCATGCTGCTGTTGATTGTGGGTGCCATAACGCGCAGCGGGCAAACCTCGGAAACGCTCACGCAGCGCGGCGGCAATGAAGATCTAAAAATATCTTCTTTCTCCCGGCCCGCGAGCAACGTCTCTTCTCCTCTCAACATATACCGCTACTCACTTGATCAAGTCACCCCGGCCTCCTTCCGCCTCCAATGGGAACCGACTACCAGCCATGAGCGCTCGACCGCTACGGATTCATCGGCGGAAGCCCAAACCACCTCCTCCGGACGGCAACAAGAACCCTCATCCTTTTGATTAGGTGCTGAAGCGTGGAATTATCCTCTGCAACTCTGCCCGCTCATGTTTTCTGCGCCTGTTCCGAACCGCGCCGCGATAATGCTCGTCTTGTTTCTCGAAGCCAGATCTTCACCCGGAAACACTTACCCGCAAAACCAAAATCCATTTCTCCCGTTCCCGGAATGAGCGCGAAGCGACATTCTCACTTCAACCGGCTGAGTTGTTTTTTGCTTTTTCTGTGCGCTCCGTCGCTTTTCGCGCAAGGTATGCTGGTCGCATTAGAAGAAGAGATCGGAGCTTTGGTGCAAGCCGCGAAGCCTTCGGTCGTCACCGTGCTGGCAACAAAAACGAACACCGAAAGCACGAGCCTGTTCCGCCTCTTTGGTCAGCGTAAAACAGCGGAAAATGAATTTACGGTGGGCACGGGATTGATCATTAGCAGCGAGGGGTTTCTTTTGACCAAAGACTCCATCCTGCGCAATGCCGGGACAATTGAAGTGGCGCTCGACAACAACACCAGTCATCGTGTCGAGTGGGTCGCGCGTGATTCTTCGCGCGGCATTGCATTGCTCAAAATCTCGGCGCCCAACCTACAGCCGGTGCGCTTTAGCATGACGGATGCGTTGCACGCCGGTTCATGGGTCACGGTTATTGGGAATGCGCTCGGCGTGCCGCACGCGGTTTCCATCGGTGTGGTTAGCGCGATCCAGCCGGATGGCCTTTTGCAAATTTCCGCCAACGTTGATCCCGGCAGCAACGGCTCGCCGGTCTTTGATGCGCACGCGCATGCCATCGGCATGGTGATGGGGCGCGTTGGGTTGGAAGCAATGGAGTCGAGCGCCAGCCCGTATTTCAGCAATACCGCTTTGGTGCATCCGTTTGCGGATTTGCTGCCGTTCGTGCGCGACTCGTTCGAACGGTATTATGCGCAACACGGCTGGATCGGTGTCACCGTCGTCTCCGACGCGACCTCGCCTGGCCGGCCACGCATTTTGAAATTGAGCGCGAACGGGCCGGGCCAGGAGAGCGGCCTGCAAGTCGGCGATACGATAACGCATTTCGACGGCGAAGAAGTTGATTCGCCGAGCACGCTTGGTCTCTATGTCAATAAAGCGAAACCGGGAGACGTGGTTTTGGTCAAAGTGCTGCGCCTAGCGCAAGCACTGACGTTCGAAGTGCGCGTCACCGGCAAAACTCCCGTGGCGTTGCACGAATTGAATTTCACCGCCAATGCCGAGCCAACGACGACGCCGGATCCGCCGCCGGCTTGGAAACCCTCGATGCCACATTCCGAGCGACAACTGCAACTGCAACTTCGGATTGATGAACTGGAAAAAAAAGTTCGAGCATTGCAAAATTCTTATAAAAGAAACTAAGGATCGGTCTCGTGATTCTTGCTCGCGTTATCGGAACCGTTTGGGCCACGCGCAAAGACGAGCGCTTGCACGGCCTCAAATTTCAAATTGTGCGTCCCGTGGATTTGAATTATAAAGATCGCGAAGGCTATCTCGTCGCCATCGACGCGGTGGGCGCGGGCGTGGGTGAGATCGTCATGGTCGTGCAAGGCAGCTCTGCGCGCCAAACCAAAACCACGGAGAACAAGCCGGTCGATGCAACGATCATGGCGATCATCGACAAGCTTGATGTCGCGTAGCGCGTTCCTCTGCGGCAATCATTTTTATCTGCCACGGCTGGGCAGTGGCTTTTGTTTAAATTTGTAAAAAGCAGCAGCGCGGTTTTGATAAAATCAAGCCCCGGCCAAGCCGTGGCTGATCGGTTATAAACAAAAAAGGACAGGCGAGAACCTGTCCTTTTTTTATTTGATCAATCTCCGAGTGGGAGATTGCACTCACGCCGCGTGTTCGCGCAATCTTTTTTCGATGCGCCGGTCGGGGACGAGCCACATGATCGCAACCAGAACATATAAGGCACAAGCGAGTTCGGCTTGCGCAAACGCAACGGGAATGGCAATCGTATAGATTCCCAACGAGACCAGACCTTTTAAGTCACGGCCGACCGCGGTTGCAATCGTCGAATCCTTGCCATGATGCGCAATGAGCACGCGCGTGAGAATGAAATAAGCACAAGCCGCGCATAACAAAACCACGCCATAGAGCGCAACCGGCAACGCCGCAAAATGATTCTCGCCCATCCAACCGGTGACGAAAGGGATCAACGACAGCCAAAACAACAAATGCAGATTTGCCCACAACACGCGGCCATTCACCTTGCGCACGGCCTGCATGAGGTGATGATGGTTGTTCCAATAGATGCCGAGAAAAACATAACTGAGCACGTAACTCAAAAACACCGGCACCAAAGGGACTAGCGCCGCCAACTCTGCGCCGTGCGGCGCCTTCATTTCCAAAACCATAATGGTAATGATGATGGCAATCACGCCATCACTGAATGCTTCCAAGCGGGCTTTGGTCATTTAGGCGTATCGAATCCATTTCAAAAGTTCCGGCAACGTGGGGCGCTTGCCATACATCAAAACGCCGACGCGATACACTCTGCCCACCACCCAAATCAACCCGACGATCGTTGCGATCATGAGCGCCAAACATAAAATAATTTGCCACGCCGGCGGAGTGGCCACCACGATGCGCGCGAGCATGAGAATCGGCGCGAAGAACGGCACGAGCGAAAGCAGCACGGAAGCTTGGCTGTCCGGATTGCCGATCACGTACATGATCAACAAAATCGGCGCGATGATGAACATGCTTATCGGCATCATGAACTGCTGCGCTTCCTGTTCGGAGTTGACCATGGCCCCCACGCCGGCGTAAATCGTGGCGTAGAGAAAATAGCCGAGCACAAAAAAGAGCACGAAGAAAAATAAAATTCCCATGGAGACCGTGGGCAAAGCCGCGCCCGAGGCGGCGCCGGCCTTCGGCGCAAAAATGCCGGCGACTTGCACGCCATAGAGCGAGAGCAGTCCCATCACCACGGCCCAAATTAAAAATTGCGTCAAACCCACCGCGCCCACGCCCAAAATTTTCGCGGCCATCAAGTGAAACGGCTTGATCGAGGAAATTACGGATTCGATCACGCGCGAAGTTTTTTCTTCGATCACGCTGCGTTGCAAGAGCGCGCCGTAGATGAACATCGCCATGTAAATAAAGAAACCGAGAAAATAAGCAATGGCGAAGGTCGCGCCCGCGCTATTGCCTTCTTTGCCGTCCTCCGTGAGCGGAATGGCTTTTAAATTTACTGCGCGCATTAAATCGCGCACTCGCTCTGGCTCCATGCCGCTGCGCTGGAGCCGTTTATCCGTCACGACGCGGTTGAGCGCGCCTTCGATGCGATCATTCTCACGAAAGTTCGTCACGGTCTTGCCGTAATACTCCGCCACGCCTTGCTCATAAATCGCGGAAGGAATGATGATGTAACCATCGAGGCCGCCTTCTTGCACGCTGGCTTTGAGCGTGCTCTGGGCCGCGTCCAAATTCGGCGCTTCATGCGGAAGAAGGTTATAGAGACGTTCGCCGGTTTCGTTGGTATCACTCAACGCCACCCGCAACGAATCCAAAATTTCACCGGTTTGATCGACCACCGCAATTTGTTTGGGCTTGTCGGATTTGATCAGCATCATCAACGTCGGCACCACGAACATCACGCCGAGAAACACGGGAAACAAAATCGTGCCGATGATGAAGCCTTTGGTTTTGACGCGCGAAAGATACTCGCGCCGCAGCGCCGTCCACATTTTATTCATTAGGATATTCCTTTTCAGATCAGTTCTCTTTCACCGTGGCAATAAAAATTTCGTGCAACGAAGGCTCGACCACTTCGAAACGCAACACTTCGACGTTTTGCACCGCGGCCGCGAGCAGCTTTTGCGCGCTGGCATTGGGGCGTAGATTGATTTCAACATGATTGCCGGAATCATTATAGCTTTCGATGAGGCCGTTGTTTTTAAGCTCCGCGAGAAAGTCGGGTTTGCCGTCATAGTTGAGCGCGACGTGATTACGGCCGAAGTTGCGCTTTAGGCTTCTAACTTCGCCGTCCAAAACTTTTTGGCCTTTGTTGATCAAACAAATCGCGTCGCACAACCGCTCCGCGGATTCCATCAAATGCGTGGAAAACACGATGGCCGTGCCGCGCGCTTTTTGTTCGAGAATCACGGCTTTGACCAAATCCGCATTGAGCGGATCAAGCCCCATAAACGGTTCGTCGAGGATGATGAGATTCGGCTCGTGAATGACGGTGGTGAGAAACTGAATCTTTTGTTGATTGCCCTTCGAAAGCTCTTCGAGTTTTTTATCGCGCACGCCTTTCATTTCAAAGCGCTCCATCCACGCGTCGATCTTGGGGCCGTGCTCGCGGCGTTTCATGCCCTTCAGCTCCGCGAAAAATTCCAGCGACTCGCGCACTTTCATTTTACGATAAACGCCGCGCTCTTCGGGCAAATAGCCGACGCGATCGAGCACTTCGGTGGTAAGGTTGCGCTGACCGTTGATCAGGATTTGTCCCGTGTCCGGCAAAATGATTTCCATAATCATGCGGATCGTGGTGGTTTTGCCCGCGCCATTCGGCCCGAGAAAACCATACACCGTGCCCGGCTCCACTACGAGGCTCAAATCTTTCACCACTGCCTGCTCACCAAAGCTCTTGTTCACATTTTCAAGTCGAAGCGTTTCCATCCATCTCCTCACGTTTTTTTATGATTGATTAAAGCCGCTAGCCAGTTTCAAATAGGCTCGTTGGGTTTTGATTTTGGATTGCCCTTCTTTGAACTGTCATCCTGTAAGGATCTTCCCTCGTACTGGGCCACACCTTTAAGAATGGGAATTGGTCCGAGCGCGAGGGAAGGTTCTTCCAGAATGACAGTTCATGAAAGGGCATCACAAATCAACCTCGCAGTCTCACAATTTTTCCACTTCCACGCGCGCGTCGTTGAAGCATGCGGCGCCGATCGCGCTGATCGTATCGGGCGCAAGCGCGTTCGCGGTTTGGCCGTTTAATGAAGCTTTGCGCCACGCGCCTTTGGGCATGAGCGCCACGCCCGCGCGAATCTCCGCGCTGATTTTGAGCGGGCAATGCACTTCGCCGTATTGATTGCAAACCTTGATCGTGTCGCCATTGCGCAGCTCGCGCGTTGCAGCGTCAGCCGGATTCATGACGAGATAAAGCTCCGGCAGATTGTATTCCGCCATCGTGCTGTTGATGGATTTATCCGTTGCCGGACTGATCAAGGCGAGAGGAAATTGCGGATCATTATCCACGCCGTCGAGATATTCATACGCATGCTCGCGCAAATTCTCCGGTGCAAGGTTGGCTTTGCGATCTGCCGTGTACGGGAATACGGTTTGAAATTGGATCGGCGTGGGCCCGGGAAATTCAAAGAAAGCAATTTTGTTCTTCTGCAACTCGGGCCAGGAAATATCTTTGCCCATGCCGCGCACGGCTTGCGTCGCGCGGGGCAATAAATCTTCGGTGCTCAAAGCAAAAGCGGCGTCGTTCCAACCCATGGCGCGGCCCAACATGGCAAACACTTCTTCGTTCGGCTTGGCTTCTCCGCGCGCGGGAATCACCGGCTGGAAATATTGCAGCGTATAGCTGCCGTACGCCTTTTTGATTTCTTGCTGTTCGAGAAAGGTGACCGCGGGCAACAACACGTCGGCGAACCTCGCGGTGTCGGTCATGACTTGCTCGAACACGACCGTGAATAAATCCTCGCGCTGCAATCCCGCGCGCACGGCGTTTTGATGCGGCGTAATGGCGACCGGATTGCAATTATATACGAAGAGCATTTTGATCGGCGGCGCGTGTTCTTCTAATAGAACTTTGCCGAGCACGTTCATGTTGATGATGCGCGTATTCCACGGCTCGGACGCAACCATGAGCGTATCATCAAACCGAAACGCGCCGCTGTTGCTCAAAGTATAGCCGCCGCCGCGCTTGCCGAATTTGCCGAGCAGCGCCGGCATGACCAACACTGCGGCAATCGCCTGCCCGCCGTTGCGATTGCGTTCCAAGCCCCAGCCCACGCGAAGGAGCGCCGGATCGGCTTCGGCGT
>CAYNDW010000303.1:0-7443 GCA_964395375.1 uncultured Cytophagia bacterium | reverse complement strand
CGAATCCCCGGCGTTTGGCAGTTTGCTGTATCGCACGTTTCAATTGTTCGTGTTGGAATCGGGCGCGGTGCCGGGCAGTGTGCCGTGGCAATTGGAACTCGCGCGCTTCCTCGCGCCCGCGGTTTCAGCGTATACTGCCACGATGGCGCTGGCTTTGATCTTTAAAGAGCAGCTTCAACATTTGCGTCTGCGCTTTCTTCGCCACCATGTGGTGATCTGCGGCTTGGGTCGCATCGGCTTGTTGCTCGCGCGCACTTTTCATGAGCGCGGCTACAAAGTTGTCGTGGTGGAGCTTGACGCCAAAAATGCTTTGCTCTCCCGCTGCCGCGAACATGGCGCGCTCGTTTATATCGGCGATGCGTCCGACCGCGAAGCGCTGGCCGCGGTGAATGTGGCACATGCGCGCTATTTGATTGCCGTGTGTCACGAGGACGGCGTCAACGCTGAAGTTGCCGTGCATGCGCGCGAGCTATTTCACGCGCATCGCAGCCACGTGCTCACGTGTTGGGCGCATATCGTCGATGTGCATTTGTGCAAGCTGCTGCGCGAGCATGAGCTTTCCCTCCGGCCGGAAGAAGCGTTTCGGTTGGAATTTTTTAACGTGTATGAGCGCGGCGCGCGCGCCATGCTCGAACAGTTCCCCTTGCCCACGTCGCCGCAAAGCACGCCGCACCTCGCAGTGTTAGGCATGGGCCGCTTGGGCGAAAATCTGGTATTGCGCGCGGCGAAAGCTTGGCACGACAACCAGACGGCGAACCACGTGCGCCTCCGCATCACGGTGTTGGATCGCGAGGCGGAGCGCAAAGTCGCGGCGCTACGCGTGCGCTATCCCAAACTCGAAATGCGGTGCGAGATCGTTCCGCAGCAAATTGAATTTGGCTCGTTAGATTTCGAACGCGGCGTTTTTATCTCGCCCGCGGAGCCGGCGATAACCGCGTTCTATGTGTGCTTAGATAACGATGCGCGCGGGCTATCCACGGCGTTGACGCTGCTTCCGCTCGTGCGCGCACGCAAGACGCCAATCATCGTGCGCATGGTGCAGAGCACGGGCTTGGCAACGTTGATCGCAGATGATGACGACAAAGGCAGCTTTGAGAATGTCTCCGCGTTCGGCATGCTCACGCAGACATGCACGCCGGATTTGTTGTTGAGCGGAACAAGAGAGGTTTTAGCGCGGGCGATTCATGAAGATTATTTGCGCCAACAAAGCGCGGCCAAGATTTCGCCGGAAAATAATCCCTCGCTTCGACCATGGGAGCAATTGCCCGAACATTTGAAGGAATCGAATCGCAGCCAAGCCGCGCATCTCGGTGTGAAATTGCGCGCGATGCAATGCAGCATGGCCCCGGCGCGCGATTGGGATCAACTCGCTTTCGAGTTTACGCCCGAAGAGCTCGAAAAACTTTCGCGGATGGAGCATGAACGATGGCTTGCAGAACGGCGACGTGAAGGCTGGGCATTGGCCCTACGCCCCAAAGACATTGAGAAGAAAACCACCCCTTATTTGGTGCCGTGGGAACAGTTGCCCGAAGAGATTCGAGAGTTGGATCGTAACTTTGTGAGGCGATTGCCCGCGCTCTTGGCGCACGCGGGGTTTGAGGTTTATCGGGTGGGATGAGAGTGCGCTCGCATGAGCAAAAGCATTTTAAATTGAGAATTGAAAATTTTCCATTTAAAAAAACTATAAAGCCTTGCGCAGAAGCACGATCTGCCCGGCGTGATAAAGATCGTGTTGAATGACGCCATGCAGCATCACGGATACGGAATGCTCGCTTTCGCTGCCGCGTATGAGCTTGTTTAAATCCGCTTCCTGCAAACGCGCGGTCGCCTCGCAGAGACTTTGATGTTGCAGCTTGAGTTCTTGCAATGCGCTTTGCCATGCCGCCGCCGAAGTGTCATTTACACTGGGCCAATCTTCTTCCATCGAAACCTCGCAGGCCTCCTCCCCTGCCAATCTTTTCATCACAACTTTGTGCCATGCGCTAATATGCAGCACGAGTTCCCAAATGCTGTGCGCGTTCGCAATCGGCTTGGCCGCAGCTTGCGCGGCGCTAACTTGCGCAAGCGCTTCTTGCACTGCTGGGCCGTGCCAGGCCTTGCCATTGAAGGCAAGCTGCATTTGTTGAACGAGGCGTTTGAGCTCAGCCATTTTTTCTCCGAGAGATTTGCAGAAGTGATTGCGGCGGCGCTTGTGTCGCGCTGTTGCAGCTTGAACACTTGGAACACCCAGGCGATTGCGGTGCAGACGCGCCGCCGAATTGTTGCGCGAAGGCGCGGCCGATATACACGACCGCAGCGATCACGATGATGAAAACAGAGGGTTCTTGCCAAGTCATTGCTCTTTCCTCAAACATGCTTTATTACAAGTGACCTCTTCGCTAAAAAAGCAAAAGCTTTTCGGTAAGCGGATTGAACGGATGAAGCGGATAAAGAAAAGGCTTTATCTGCTTCATTCGGCGAATCCGCTTACCGAATGCTTTGGATTACGAGTTGACCGCATTGAGCATTTTTAAAAATCATCCTCACGCGGCAAGGCCTGGCTCATTCTTTTCTTCATGCACAAGAGCCGTTTGTCGCGCCATTGCCACCAACGCCTGCCGTGCCTCCATCATATTGCCCACTGCTTGCGCGAATTGAAACCGATGAATCTTGCCTTCCAACGCTAGATCAAAACCCTCGCCGTCAATACCGATCATCTCGATCTTGTGAGGCTCAGGCTTCAAAATATTTTTGAAGCTTTCAAAATAATGCCGCATGGCGGATTGATGATCTTCATTCATATGATCGCGAATGCGTTTCTCTTCCACCGCGGAAAAAGGATTGGCGCGGCGGAGTTCATCGGCTTCCAGCCAAAAAATTTTTCCGAAGCCGCCGATGTAATAGGCGCGCGTCAAATGCAGCCGATAAAAGGCAAAGTCGTGTGTTTGCAAATAATCGCGCGACTTGGGGAAATAGTGAAAATAACGCTCCGCGGTATCGCGGTCTTCAGACGCTATCTGCCTCGCTTCCGCCAAACAAGTCAAACGGCCATGCGCCTGCACTTCGCGGTCCGACGGCTGCACGACGGTCAGCGCGACCTTGGAATTGGCGAGGATATTTTTGGTGTGCTGCGCAATGGCGCTGATCAAAATCACCGGCTCGCCATGACGACCAAGCGTATAGGGCGTGATGGAACCAAAGGGATAGCCGTTCATCACGACAGAATGCGTGGACAACACGCCGTGCCTTTGGCCGGTTAATAAAGCGCGCGCTTCGAAGAAAATTTGTTCGTTTGCTGCCATGCGTCTCCTTACAACCGACGTTTAAATTTTGGGTAAATTGTGCGGCCCTTCAATGTATTTTCGAACGCACGGTTTTTCATCCCCACCCTAAATACTTCCCGCCTTGATAAACCACCAACGCGCTAAGATAAGCGAGCGCATTCATGTAAACGATCATCGCAATGGGCCACCGCCATGAGTTGGTTTCGCGGCGCACGACGGCGACGGTTGACATACATTGACACGCGAGCACGAAGAACACCAAAAGCGAGAGCGCAACAAGCGGCGTATAGATTGGCGCGCCCGTTGTGGGATTGCGATCATCGCGCAAGGCTTGCTGCAAATCAACCGAAGTCTCGTCCGCGTTCTCAACATTGTAGATGGTGGCGAGCGTGCCGACCATGACTTCGCGTGCGGCAAATGCGGTGATCAAGCCGATGCCGATTTTCCAATCGAAGCCCAGTGGCGCGATGGCCGGCTCGATGATTTTGCCCAAACGGCCGGCGTAACTTTGCAAGATCGGCGGCGAGGTTTTTGTGATTGCCGTACCGGAATTGTTGGTGCTCGCATTTTCAATTTTGGGATAGCTCGCGAGAAACCAGAGCACGATGGAGATGGCGAGAATGACTTTGCCCGCGTTGATCACGAAGAGCTTCGCGCGCTCGAACATTTGCCATAAGATCGTGCGCCACGAGGGCAAACGATACGCGGGTAATTCCATGATAAAAGTCTGCGAGGCGCCTTTGATCACAAAACGCTTCAAGACATAGGCCGACAACATCGCCATGACAATGCCAAACAGATAAAGGCCGAGCAGCGTGAGGCCTTGCAGTGAAAAAAGCCCGAGCACGGTCAGATTGGGAATGAAGGCGCTAATCATCAAAGCATAAACCGGCAAGCGCGCGCTGCAACTCATGAGCGGCGCGACCATGATCGTGATCAAACGGTCTTTGGAATTTTTAATCGTGCGCGCCGCCATGATGCCGGGGATGGCGCACGCGAACGAGCTGAGCAAAGGAATCACGGAATAGCCGCGCAAGCCGAATTTGGCCATGAAGCGATCCAACATAAACGCAGCGCGCGAGAGATAGCCCGAGTCTTCGAGCAGGGTGAGAAAGAAAAAGAGCGCGAGAATCTGCGGCAGAAACACCACGATCGCGCCGATTCCGGCAAGTGCGCCGTTGACGATCAAGTCCGCGAATGCGCCTGCGGGCAGTGCAGCGGCGATCCGCTCTCCCAGCCACGCGAATGAAGCTTCGATGGCGTTCATCGGCGCTTCGGCCCAGGAAAAAATTGTTTGAAATATAACCGCCAAGAATGTCAGCAAAATGAGCGGGCCGAAAAGGCGATGCGTGAGCACGCGGTCGATCTTTTCGCTGCGTGAAAGGTTTTGCCCGTGGCCGTGCTGCACGTGCTGGGCGAGCAATTGATCGATGCGGGCAAAGCGGATTCTCGTTTCTGCCTGCCGCCAAGACCATCTCCGCAGCGTGAGTTGCTCGCGGGCGTGCTGCACGCGGGCGAACAAAGTTTGATAGTGCGGATGAATAACCCACTTCGTGAGCGCAATATCATCCGAAACCACCCGCAAAGCTTCGCCATATGCCGCGGCCTCGTGACGCAATGCCTGCGCCTTCAACCAAGCCGAGATCGGCGCAAAGAGGGTCTCATTTTCGGGGGCCAGTTCGAGGCGGGAGGGCGTTGACGAAGGCGCGTGTTTGAGCACTGCGCAAATTTGCGCGCGTAAAGCCTCGATGCCGGCGCCGCGTTTGGCCGCAACCGGCATCACGGGAATGCCCAAGCTACGTGCAAGACTCGCCGTGTCGATGCGAATCTCGCTCCGCTCGGCCTCGTCCATCATGTTAAGCGCGAGTATGGTTGGAACGCCGAGGTCGAGAATTTGTAAACACAGAAAGAGATTGCGTTCGAGATTGGTGGCGTCGGCCACTACGAGAATCAAGTCTGCAGCGCGAGATTCCTTCGCAGGAGCGTCCAGCGGCGGGCCGAGAATTTCTTCGACGGCGATTTGTTCATCGAGTGATTGGGGGATGAGGCTATAAACCCCGGGGAGGTCGTGTAATTCGATTTTGCGTCCGTGCGGATCAAGCCAAACGCCGATCTTTTTTTCCACCGTAACGCCGGGATAATTTCCCACCTTTTGATGCAAGCCGGTGAGCGCGTTGAAGAGCGTGGTCTTGCCGGAGTTGGGATTGCCGACGATGAGTACGCGCGCCGTTGCTTGCATTGGGGCTGCGCTGTTCTTCGTTTCTAGTACACTGTTCATTGGGCTCGCCGCCTCAGCGCTCAAAAAAAATTAGGTCGTCGGATGCGCTTGCACCAAAATCGCTTGCGCCGCTTTTTTGCTCAACGTGAGATGAAAACCGCGCACGCGCAACTGCAGCGGATCACCTAACGGCGCGGCTTTGACCATGCGCACCGGCGTGCCCACGATCAAGCCCATTTCTCCCAAGCGGGTTTCATCGGCAAGATTATCGTGATAACCTGCGATGACCGCGGCCTCGCCGGGGCGCAACACCGCCAGCGTTCTGGCACGCGCTGAAAACTCGAAGGGCTCTGTTTGAAAAGCTCTAGCTTCTTGGGATAGCACACTCTTCATATTTGTTTCCTCAAACGAGAAGTTTCCGCGCCGCACTCAAACGCGGCAGGTATCATTCAATAGGCATTCGGTTTCACACACGGCGCATTGCGTGATGTCCAGGCACGCGCCTTTATAAGTCAGAAAAGATTTCAAGAAGGCGTTGGCGTCCGCATCGCCGGAGAAAAGAAATTTGAGGAAAGAAAGCAAATGCTCGCCGGTCTCCGCGCTGATGAGATGTTCTACTTTGCACGCGTCGATCTCGGCCTGCTCCGCGGAAACGTGCAACACGTCCTTCAAAAACTTTTTAAGCACGATGCGCTTGGATTCGATCTTGAGCGTGAGCGAGACGCCCTCTTTGGAGAGATGCAGAAACTTGTTTTCATCTTCCTGCACGAGGCCTTTCTCTTTCAACGCCTTCAAAGTGATCGAAGCGCTGCCGCGCGTGATCGCCAGCGACTTCGCCACGTCCGTCACGCGCGCATAGCCATGCCGGCGGATCAATCCATCAATCGCCATCAAATGATGGGCGGCGCTGTGGCTAATGATGTTTTGATCGAACTCTTTCCAAACTGCCGTATTCAAACTCGACCTCGTCTCACAAATTGGGCGATTTGCTCTTTGGGTTAAAGTAACTGACCAATCGCCAGTTTTACCCGTCAATCATTAAAACGAACATAATCATTCAATCGGTGTGACACAAGTTTTTTTTCCATAAGTCAACTTTTTGTTGCATGCCCAGGCCGGACGGTTTATATTTGAGCCGTATGTTTTATGGCTAGAACAAAAAAACTTAACTAAAGCATGACCTTTGTTCAGTGTTTTACGACGGAGAGGTTCAAATGATCACACGAATATTGATTGTTGTTTCCATTCTTCTCATCGCTTTTCAGCCTAGCCCCTCATTTTCGCAAACCTCGAGTCGCATAGACACACTCGCCGAATTGAGTCGGCGGATTGAGATTCTCGCGGAAGAGATTGAAAAAAGCAAGCTTGGCGAGGTCGCGGAGCGCAAGTATGAGAGCAAATTTGGAATGGGGCCCGCGGCTTCGCAGGTTTATCACCTCAAGAAAGCCGGCGTGTCATTGGCGGGATATGGCGAGGTCGTTTATCAAAACTTCAACGCGAATGATGACAGCGATAAGCCTTCGGGCAAACTCGATGAATGGGATTATCTGCGGCAAATCGTTTATACCGGCTTTCGTTTCAATGATCGGCTCCTGTTCAACGCGGAGATTGAGTTTGAGCACGGCAGCACGGGCAGCGGCAAGCCCGGCGAGGTTTCCGTGGAGTTTGGTTATGTTGAAGCGCAACTCGCAACGAGTTTGAATTTTCGCGCGGGCATGTTGCTTTTGCCGATCGGCATCATCAACGAGCAACACGAGCCGCCGACTTATTTCGGCGCGCTGCGTCCCGAAACCGAAAGCCAAATCATTCCGAGCACATGGCGCGGCAACGGCGCCGGGTTCGTCGGCGTAAACAAAAGCGGCTTGGGTTATAAACTCTACCTCGTGGAAAGCCTCAATGCGAAAAACTTTTCCGCGAGCGGCATTCGCAGCGGACGGCAAAGCGGCGCAAAATCCATTGCCG
>CAYNDW010000302.1:0-7476 GCA_964395375.1 uncultured Cytophagia bacterium | reverse complement strand
ATCATGAACGCCGCGCTCACGCAACACGGCGCGCAGATCGACGTTGTGCTCGCCTCGAACGACGGCACTGCCGGCGGCGCGATTCAAGCTTTGCTGGAAGAAGGCTTGGCCGGAAAAATTTTGGTGACGGGCCAAGACGCCGAACTCGTCGCATGCCAACGCATCGCCGCGGGCACGCAAACAATGACGATCTACAAACCGATTCAACGCTTGGCAACGAAGGCCGCAGAGTTGGCGCTGCAACTCGCGCGAGGGCGCAGCGTCATCACGCAACAGGGCGTCAACAACGGCACAGTCGAAGTGCCCGCGGTGCGATTGGAAGTGGTGACCGTGACGAAAGAGAATTTGGAGGAGACGGTGATTGCTGAGGGGTTTCACAAGCGGGAGGAAATCTATGGCAACGAGAAGGAAGTGCGGCAATAAAACAACCCGTCATTCAGTTGGAATCTTTTTAAGCACTAGCGATGAATGCCAGTGCTTAAAAGGATTCCTGCTGAATGACAATATCACGGGAGCGTTATGAAGCTTCGATTCGCGTTGGTCATCAGCGGTTTCATCTTCTGTCTCGCAAGTGGCATGCTGCTGCGCGCACGCACTTCGCAATCTGAAAACAAAAACGCAGACGAGCAACTCCTCCTCGGCCTTTCGATGGACACGCTCAAAGAAGAGCGCTGGCAGCGCGACCGCGATATTTTTGTCGCGAAGGCGGAGGCGCTCGGCGCGAAAGTGCTCGTGCAATCGGCGAACAGCGATGACACGCGGCAGATACAGGACGTGCAAAGTTTGTTGAGCAACAACATCGACGCGCTCGTGATTGTGCCGCACAATGGCGAGGCCATGGCAAAGGCCGTGCAGCTTGCGCATGCAGCGGGCGTGCCGGTGATGGCTTACGATCGCATCATCAGCAATTGTGAGCTCGATCTTTATATCTGCTTTGACAATGTGCGCGTGGGCGAGTTGCAGGCGCAGTATGTGGTCGATCATCTGCCTGCGCAATTACCGGCGCGACTGGTGCGCATTCTCGGCGCGAAGACCGATCCGTGTTCGTTTCAATACAAAGCAGGGCAAGACAACATTCTTCAGCCGTATCTCGCGCGCGGCGCGCTCGAAATTATTCATGAAGATTGGGCGGAGAATTGGAAGCCGGAGAATGCGAAGAAGATCACCAACGCCGCGCTCACGCAACATCGCGCCGGCTTTGATGCGATTCTGGCTTCGAATGACGGCACGGCGGGCGGCGCAATTCAAGCATTGCTCGAGGAAGGTCTCGCCGGAAAAATTTTAGTCACGGGCCAAGATGCGGAGCTGGTTGCATGTCAACGCCTAGTTGCGGGCACACAGGCGATGACGGTTTATTTGCCGATTCAAAAACTCGCCACACGCGCGGCGGAGTTGGCGGTGCAACTCGGCCAACGCAAGCCGATCATCACACGGACGGGCACGCACAACGGCGCGCGAGAAGTGCCGACGGTGTTGTTGGAAGTGATCACGGTGACGAAGAACAATTTGAAAGAAACTGTGATCGCGGACGGATTTCAAATTTCGCGCGAGGTGTTTGGTGAGAGGGAGTGAAGGCTGGTTGCTTGTGGCCTGTGGGCCAATTGTTTTGTTCCAGCTTCATTGTGCACCATGCACACGCGGCTTTCGCCTTTTAGCCTGATGCTTACAGCGTCAGGCGGAGTTTGGCGATTGCACTAGTCCAAAATCCAGGTAGCAGTTTTCAGCAACGCTGCTCGCGGCGTTCCTCGCTTTGTCATTCTGAAAAATCTCCCCTAGTGCTCGGCCCACTTCCCGGCGCGAAGAAAGGGTCCTCCGGAATGAGCGCGCTCTTGTAACCTGTTCCATGCTCGGAGCCGTAACTCCATTTCGATTTCCTTCCGTTCCGCGTCTTTATGAATGAAGCTTACCTAATGCAGACGAGCTGCAACCCAAAAATGAACACGGGAAAAACAGAGTCAACAGAGAGGATCATGTCTGGAAAATTTTTTAAGCTTTGAAGCCTCCGTTTCCTCTGTTTTCTCCGTGTGGAAAGTTTTTGCTTTTTTTTGCAACGATTGAATTTTTGATGGACTAAAGGGATAAAACCACGGCCGAGCCGTGGTTGAACGATGTTATTGCACCACAGCTGTGCAGGGCAGCCCGCTCTCGCCTTGATTTATCTCGACGCGTTCGATCGCGCGCTGCGTAAGTTAGATTTGCCGTTCGTGCGCTACGGCGACGACATCGCGATTTTTTTATCGTCAAAAGAAGAAGCCGAAGCCACGCTTGCAACCGCGGCGCGCTTGCTCGAAAGAATGTTCATGCCGCTCAATCGCGAGAAGACGAAGGTGCATCATCTTGGCGAAGGATTTAAGTATTTGGGGGAGTGGTTCAGTTGGAGGAAGGAGAAGGTGAGAGGGTGAAGGGCGAAAGGAGAAGGGACGAGACAAGAAATGTCATCCTGAAGGAACTTCCCTAGTACTTGCCCCTCTTCCCAGTGCGAGGAAAGTTTCTTACAGAATGACAATTTGAGGGGAGTTGCAAACCATCTCGCAACGAGTATAGCTTTCCTGCAGATCATCTTTCGTCGCGTTGATAAACGACATTCCCTTTTTGCTCAAGAGCGCAAAAAAATCGGAGTAGTTCATGCCGAGCAATTCCGCGGCGCGGCGCAAGCTGAGGTTGCCGCTTTGCCGTTGCGCAATGATGAAATCCTCAAACATGGCGCGCCGGGCTTGCTCGAGATTATCGAATTGGCCCAAAAGATCTTCCGGGATTTCCATTGTGATCGTTGCCATTTTCTCCTCGAAATTTTCCGCTGCAAAACTAACGCGTTGTCCGCGCAAAATCAACAACGGATTTTGTGACGCCAGCATCATGCTGCGCTAAACGATTGCCCCCAAATCTCTAGCAGGATCAAGCTGCTTCAAGAATTCTTCGCATGGCAGGCATAGGAGGTTTTTTCGCAAAAGTTTTTCCTCGCCGCGATATAAGAGAAAAACTTTGCTGCGATGAAAAATGGCCCCCAATTCAATAGCGCTAGGGTTTCTTTAATAGCCCCACTGCGCATGCCCCAAGGGCGCACGATTGAGTTCATCACGAGAGATGCGCCAGTGCGGCACAAAATGATCCATATAAGCGTGGAAGCGATCGTTGTGCGTCGGCTCTAAGAGATGAATCAATTCATGAACAAGAACATATTCAAAACAGCCACTCGGCTTCTTGGCCAGTTCGGTATTTAGCCGAATGCTGCGGGCGCTGTGGTTGCAGCTTCCCCATTTGGTTTTCATGCGTTGCACAAAAAAGCGCTCGACCTTAACGCCCAACAGCGGTTCCCACTTGGCGAGCAGAGGCGGCAAAGCTTGCTTGATTTGCTCGCGATACCCATTCTTCAAAGATAGCCCGCTTCTTGGTTTCATCCGTTCCTGGACGCACGGAGAACACCATGCGGCGATGCTGCAACTTGATCGAAGGCGCTTGCTCTGCTTCTGCTACCACAAGCAAGTAACGCCTGCCCCAAAGGTAATGGCTTTCGCGATCGCTATATTGCCGAGGGGTTTCGCGTTCCTGCGCGCGCAATTTCTTTTGCTGCTGCCTAATCCACGCGAGCTTGGAAATAGCAAAGACCCGGATCGTTTCGAGGTTCATGCGCGAGGGGGCCGAAATCCGCACCCTGCCGCTAGGCGGGTAAACGCTCAAATGAATGTTCTTGATTTCCTTGAGCACCACATCCACCATGATCTCGCCCAGCTCGATCTGCCTGGCCATCAGTATTCTTTCTGCGCTTTGATGATGATGAAGATACGCTCCACCTCGTTCTCATCCGGTAAGAGATCGAACAAGGCTTGTTTAATTACCAACTCCCGCGTCTCGACGCCGCGCCAACTGTCGGGCCGCACCTGCTTGACGGTTGCGTCAATCCGCAATGCCAACTTCAGCACCGGATCACCAGACACCTTGTATTCTTCCTGTTCCTCTTTCACCCTATTGCGCATCGGCTGTGGCGCGGGCTTCTTGAGATTGTTGTAGAGCGCACGCAGGGCAGGACTCTGCTGCAATTCCACGGGCGTATCATCTGCCTGCCCGGCCTCCACTTTCTTCGCCAAGTCGGCGATGCGTTTCAGATATGCCTCATACTCGATAGCTTTCGCTTTACGCGCGGCGATAATCTCATCGAGCAAGGCCGACATTTTTTCGTAAAAGGCCGGATCGTTCAAATGCTCTTTGAGGATCTTGCTGCGAACGTTATTCTCGATGGTTTCGGCGATTGCCGCGCGGTTGCTCTTAATACCCTCCGGCATTTGGTTGATCGCATTCGCTATGCCGGTTTTCACGATGAGCTCCAGCAACGACATATTATCGAAAGGCGAAATTTTCCGTGGTTCCTCGGCCTGAATGTAAGTGTCAATCAGATGCCGCATGTCGGCTTCATAAGCTTTTAGATCGAGCGTCTCCGCGCTCGCTTTGCGAATGATCTCGCGCAGCTTCAGATAGCGGTCAAGTTCCTGCTTGAGGTGGCGGATGCCGGCCTCGCTGTAACCGGCGGCTTCCAGTTCGTCGGCGAGGTTGGCATAGGCGCGCACCAGTGCAATGGTCGCCTTGTAAAGCGCCGCGCGTTGCGGCTCGCGTGCCTTCAGGTCTGCCGGAATTTCCGTGTTGCCGCAAAAGTAATGAATGTGCTCCAAATCATTTTTCGGCGATTCCACCGGTTCACACAGCAGTGCGAGGGCTTCCAGCGCGCTATCCAACCGCTCGCGGCCTTTGGTCAGGCGATTGTTCATCAATACTTCGGGATCGGCGCCGCCCGTGCTGCGATCCAACTCGGAGGTGTAAACGGCGATGGCATTCTCAACCTTTTTGAACAGGTCTTTGTAATCGACGATATAACCGAAATCCTTATCCTCGCCGTCCAGCCGGTTGGTGCGGCAGATGGCTTGGAACAGGCCATGATCCTGCATGCTCTTATCAATGTAGAGATAGGTGCAGTGCGGCGCGTCAAAGCCGGTGAGCAGCTTATCCACCACGATGAGCAGCTTCATGTTCGCCGGTTCTTTGGTGAAAAGCGCCTTCGCCCACTCTTCATAGGTTTCCGTTTTCGACATGCCCGGCTTGGGCGCAACGTTCTTGAGCAGTTCCGTGTAGGTGTTGTAGATGAATTGTTTGTCCGTCTCGGTGTTGGCGCCGGTTTCTTCTTTCGTCACGTCTTGCGTCAGGGGATTGTATGACGTCACCAGCGCACATTTGCCCTTGAACGGCGTTTTCTCGAACAGCACGAAATACTTGCACGCCTCGAAAATACTCGAGGCCACCAGCAGGGCGTTGCCGCATCCATCATTAAGCCGACGGCGTTTCCTGAAATCTAGGATGATGTCCTGGATTACTTTCCTCATGCGGCCCTCTGAGCTGAGCACTTTTTGCATCGTGCCCCAATGTTTCTTCAGCTCATCTTTCTGCCAATCGTTCAATTCCTTGGAAACCAGTTCAAACCACTCGTCCACACTTTCTTGTGAAGTCAGCCGCTGTTCAATGTCGCGCGCTTCATAGATCAGATCGAGAATCACCTCGTCTTCCACGCCTTCGCTGAATTTGTAGGTGTGGATGTAGCCGCCGAAAACCTCCAAGCTGGTTTGCTTGTCCTTCTTGAGTAGCGGCGTGCCGGTGAAGCCGATGAAAACCGCATTCGGCATGATCGCCTTCATCACACGATGCAGCCTGCCGCTCTGCGTGCGGTGGCACTCATCCACAAACACAAAAATTTCGCCCACCGTCTGGCTCGGCTGTGCCTCCAACTCTTTGATGAACTGGTCAAAATTGTCAACTTCTTTTTTTCCGAACTTATGCACGAGCGAGCAGAGCAAGCGCGGCGTGGCCTGCCCCAACTGGCGCACGAGATCGCGACCGCTGTTGGTGCGTTTGATCGTCTCACCCGCCTCAGTGAAGACGCGCTCGATCTGTTTATCCAACTCGTCGCGGTCGGTGATGATGGCCACGCGGGCATTGGGATTGTTTTCCAATATCCATTTGGCGAGCAACACCATGACAATACTCTTGCCGCTGCCTTGCGTGTGCCAGATGATGCCGCCCTTGCGCTCGCGGACATGCTCCTGCGCGGCCTTGATGCCAAAATATTGATGCACGCGCGGCAGCTTTTTCTCTCCGCCGTCGAACAGCACGAAGTCGTGCATCAACTCAATCAAGCGCTCTTTGCGGCAGATCTTGAGCAGATACTTATCCAGTTTGAAGCGGGTGTTGTCTTCTTCGTCCTCTTTCCACTTCAGGAAATATTTTGCTTCGGTGCCGATAGTGCCGTATTGCAGCCCTTCGGAATCATTGCCCGCAAATACGAATTGAATAGTGGAAAAGAACCACTCGTTGAATTGAGACTGTTGGTTCGAAAGGTTCTGGCGGGTAGCTTTGCCAATGTCGGATGTACTTCTCTTCAATTCCAGAACACCGACCGCGATGCCGTTCATGTATAGGACAATATCAGGTCGGCGTTCGTGCTCCCCTTTGAGCGTGACTTCCTCAGCGATGGCGAAATCGTTCTTGTGTGGCTCATTCCAGTTAATGAGATGAACAGTTTCGGTAACTTTGCCCGCTTCAATCTTTACAGGCACACCGTAACGCAAAAGTTTGTAGACTTCCTTGTTGTTGCCATAGAGCGTGCGGCTGTGGTTGTCCGCTTCGGTGTGCAGCGCATAAAGCGTTTTGTTGATCTGTGCCTGCGAATAGCCGCTCTGGCGCAGATAGGCGGCGAGCAGTCCTTCTTCGATGTTGCTGTTGCCCTCGCGATCGCGCCAGTCGCCGAGATAGCGATAGCCCAATTCCTCGCGGAACAGCACGATGACGCGGTTCTGCGTCGCGCGTTCGGGTTGACCGATTATGCTCATGACTCGGATCCTTTCACTTTCCAGTATCCACCCTTTGCGGGGCCGATGCGTTCGATGTAGCCGCGCTCCTTCAGAAATTGTAAATTTTTCTCCACAGCCGTTGTGCTGATTTGCAGCGTTCTGGCAAGCTGAATCACCGTCACCTTAGGGTCAGCAAGCATCGCATTGACGATGGCAGTCCGAGTTTCACCCAACTTTTCACCCAACTTTTCACCCAACCCGTCTTGGGCAGCACTCTCCGTTTGTTGCTTTGAAAAATTGAACTCAAACCACAATCCTGTTTTTTCATAGCGTATTTCCGGCTCCGGCAGCTTGGCGGCCTTGCATGCTTCCAGAATGCGCGCGATGCCTCTTCCCCAAGCCTCGATCATCCCGGCCCGGAAGAAAACGTTGGCGAGGTCGGGGTTGAAGGGCTGTGACGAGTGCTTGCCCTTCAGCTTGGCCACTGTCCAGTCAGGAGGAAGCTCGCCAGCGTTCCATACCATGAGCTTGTCGGAATATACGCTGATCTGAATTGGCGTGCCGGCCCCGTAATCCTTGTGAATGATGGCGTTCAAGATTGCTTCACGCAGGGCCGCCTCGGGCACGGGAAAAGTTTCCACACGCT